>JAQGPC010000283.1 GCA_028293285.1 Pedosphaera sp. | reverse complement strand
TATCTGGACGACAAGCAAACGCAAGTGGTCGAACGAAAAACCGGCCTCCTGCGCGCCTTTGACAAGGATCTGGAACAAAATGCCCGACGTCAGGCGGTGGATGATTTGAATCGCGCCGCCCGAAATAGTGGCATTTTGAAGGACGCTGATGAGCGGGCACGCCTGCAATTGATCAATTTATTCCGTGTGCTCGGCTACAGTGAGGTCGAATTCCGCTAGAGCGGCTTGGACCGAATATTCGAACAAATCACGCTTGGCAGTTTGAATCCCTTTTGCTTAGCTGTGCGCGCCCGATGAAAAAACTGTGCGCGTCAATTTTATTCCTCTTTCTTTGGGTATCCCTTGCCGGTGCGCAGTTGATGCCGGAGGAAGCCTGGGAAATTGAGGCGCTCAATGAAAACAGCGGATTGGAGCATGATCTGGCCACGGGCCGCTCGGTTGCCACCAACGGCGTCGTAGTCAAATATGGCAGTGCCATTCTGACTGCAACCAAAGCCACCATCGATGAGAGGGCAGGCGACGTTTTTGCCGAAGGTTCCGTTCGCATTCAAAAGGACGACCAAACGTGGATTGGTGAACGTGTTCGTTACAATTTCAAAACTTCGCAAATGGAATCAGGCCCGTTCAAGACCGGAAAGTTTCCCGCCTTTGCTGCTGGTACGGGGTTGAAAAGTCAAACTGCCAACAAGGCTTTTCCCATCAGTAATACCAACAGCACTTACTACATTGCGACCAATACTTTTGTCACCACGGATGATTTTCAGCGGCCTTTCGAAAAAATCCGCGCCAAGCGACTCAAGATTGTTCCCGGCAAATATTTCGAGGCGTACCAGGCCGTCCTCTACGCCGGTGAACTGCCGATATTTTACTTTCCTTATTACCGGCGCAATCTCAGCGAGCATGGAAACAATTTCGTTTTTGTTCCCGGCTATCGCAGCGCTTTTGGGCCCTACCTCCTGACCACCTATAACTGGTTTATAAATCCGAATGTTGATGGTTCGGTGCACGCTGACTTGCGTCAAAAACGCGGCATCGGCGGCGGCCCCGATCTTAACCTGCATCTCGGACGATGGGGGGAAGGCGCTTTCAAATATTATTATACTTATGACGAGGATCCCGGAATCAATGGTCCTACTCCGGTGATTCCCGCGAGTCGCCAGCGCTTCTATTTTTCTTATGATGGCGAAGTCCGCACCAATCTGGACATAAAGTCCCAGGTCGCGTACCAAAGCGATGTCTTCGTCATCCACGACTTCTTTGAAGGCGAATTTCGAAAGAACATCCAGCCCAACACGTTTTTTGAAGTCAACCAGGGCTGGCAAAATTGGAGCCTCGATGCTTTGGCCCAACCACGGGTAAACGGGTTCTTCGAAACGGTCGAGCGTCTGCCGGATGTGCGCTTGAACGGTTTTCGCCAGCAGATCGCTGATACACCCTTGTATTATGAGAGCGAAAGCACGATCGGTTATTATCGCCGGCTTTTTTCGGACACAAACATTTTCAGCGCCAATTTTTCCGCGGCCCGCGCGGATACTTTTCACCAAATCACCCTGCCGGAAACCCTCTTCGGCTGGCTGAATTTTACCCCGCGTGTCGGTGGCCGCTTCACCTACTACAGTGAGGCCACGGGGCCCGGTGCGACCACCACGGAGCATTATCGCAAGGTGTTTAACACGGGCGCGGAATTGACCACCAAGGCATCCCAGGTCTGGCCCGGTTATCAAAATCATTTTTTTGAAATGGACGGCCTGCGGCACATCATCGAGCCATCCCTAAATTATGTGTATGTTCCTTCGCCCAGCACACCGCCTTCGCAGTTGCCGCAGTTTGATTATGAGTTGACGAACAGCTTTGCTTTGCTGCCCATTGATTTCCCCGATTTCAACTCCATTGATTCGATTGATAGTCAGAATGTCATTCGCTACGGCCTGCGCAACCGCTTGCAAACCAAAAGAAATGGCCACGTTGAGGACATGGCCAATTGGGGGGTTTACCTGGACTGGAATTTAACGCCCCGCTCCGGACAAAGCACCTTCTCTGACATTTATTCCGACCTCAGCTTGAAGCCGAAATCCTGGCTTACACTCCGATCTACCACACGGTATAGCATCGGGCAGGGCGTTTTTGAATTGGCCCAGCACAATATCACCCTGCAACCCAATGACAGATGGAGTTGGGGAGTCGGCCATTTTTATCTGAGGACCAGCCCGCAGTTTGGGATTGGGCATAATCTGTTCAGCAGCATGTTTTACTACCGCTTCAATGAAAACTGGGGCGCGCGGTTGTCACACTACTTCGAAGCCCGTACCGGGACCATGCAGGAGCAATATTATACGCTTTATCGCGATCTTCGCAGTTGGACTGCTGCCCTCACTTTTCGTGTGCGGGACAACGGGTTAGGCAGGGATGATTACACCTTCGCCGTCAGCTTCTCGCTCAAGGCCGCTCCGAGATTCAGGCTGAACCAGGACACGGTCAATGCGTCATCCCTCGTCGGGTATTAGGCGCGCGAGCTTCTCCTAACGGGGAAGCGGATGAAATTGGAATCGTGCCGGTTGCTTCGCGTCGTCGTCCAATTCCACCGTGTAATAACCTCCATCTTTCAATAGTTCGATGCCCGACAGCGAAGGGCAAAGTCGTATATTGAAGGGACGCCAATGTTTGCCTTCACTTAATGCCGTGCTCAAGCGTTTTGCCGTGTGTCCGAGAAAGCGAATTGGCGGCATGCCGGCGAGCAAGCGGCTTTTCCATAGCACCAGCCCGGAATGGAGATGACCGATGATGGTCTGCTCGATTTGCGGAATCTTGCTGCGAACAATGTCGTCGTGCCAAAGAAAGGGCAGGGCGGTCGGGTCGTGGCAGAAGAATAGTACACGTTGGTTTGGTTTCAGAGCGGCGAAAGTTTGGCGAATATCGGCCATATGCTGCTCGCGAAGCCGGCGCCATTCCGGTCGTTCCTCGGGCAGTGTATCGGCCTCGAAGACCGGCAACCCAATCAATGAGGATGCAACCCCAATCAAAACATAATTGCCCAATTCCACGCGCCACAGCGGTTGCAGGCCCAATTCCGTTTGTGCGCGATGCCAGCTGGCCAGCCGCATGCCCCCGCGCATTCCGAAGAAGCTCATCTTGCCCAATTCATGATCGCCAAAGCTCGCCTGGAAGTTCGGACTGAATTTCGTCCGCAACGTTTGCAGGCATTCGCTCGCGCTTTGGCACGCGGCATCGTCGCTCACTCCTATAAACGCTGAGTTGCAGGAATAGTCTCCATTGGCCACGACGTAATCCGGCGACCCAACGCGATTGATGAACTCATCCAGGAGATTGTTGTGCTTGAGCGGATAGCGCAGCCAGATCCAGTAACGATACGTTTTGACGAAAATCCGGATGAACGGGTTCTTCAAATCGCGATATTCGTAATCGTTGCCCCGCGCCTGTTCGGCGGCGCTGGCGTAATGAATGTCGCTTAAAATGGCAATCCGATAAGTACGAGCCATGCCGCATCATCGGGCAAAGCGTCGGCCAATCAAATGGAAATTTAACTTTATCCGGCAGCCACCAAGGCACTTTTACGCACATTCGCGCGAACATGACGGCTGAGTTCGACCGTTAGATCGTAGCGCATCAATGGGGTGATCAGGTAAATGCCGGGGAAATAGTCCAGCACGGCATCGCAAAGATCGCGCGCAATGGCCAATCCTTCCGTATTGCCTTCAGCACCTTCCTTGCCGCGCAACCGTTCGCGGATCACTTCGGGAATCACAATGCCCGGCACTTCGTTGTGCAGAAATTCAGCATTGCGCGCATTGAGCAATGGCATCACACCGACGAGCATGGGAACACCCAGATGCTTCGTTTTTTCGTAAATGGTTTTTGCCTGGGCCGCATCAAAGATCGGCTGGGTCATGACATATTCCGCTCCGGCTTTCAGCTTGTCTTCCAGCTTGCGAACCTGCGAATCAAGATTGCGCGCGTTCGGATTAAAGGCGCAGCCGATGATGAACCGGGTTTTCGATTTCAAATCGCGCCCGTTGGCAGCCACGCCTTCATTGAGCCGTTTGATGGTGCGAATAAGACCAATGGAATTGACATCATAGACACTCGTGGCTTCCTGATGGTCGCCCACTTTCGCCGGGTCGCCGGTCAATGCCAGGACATGATCAATGCCCAACGCATGCAGACCCATCAATTCGGATTGCAAACCAATCAGATTTTTATCACGGCAGGAAATGTGGATGAGCGGTTCAGCGCCAGTCCGTTCCTTGACCAAAAAACCGGCGGCCATATTAGAGACACGCAGAATCGCCAGTGAATTATCCGCCAAGGTCACGAAATCGGTGCCGGCTTCTTTCAAGGCCTTTGCTCCTTCGATAAGTTTATCCAGGCTCAAACTCTTGGGCGGATCGAGTTCGGTGACGATCAATGTTTGTTCACGGCTGATTTCCAGCAGCGTCTTCGCGCGAGGTTGAATTGGGCTAACCACCGGGCGTGGTATTTCCCGGATGACTGGAATTGCTGACTTGGCCGTGATTGGTTTGAGGCCAGGCAAAACTCTGGCCATGGCCGCAATGGTTTCCGGGGTGGTGCCGCAGCATCCGCCAATCAGCCGCGCACCCTGCGCCACGAGGCGGGGCGCGAAATCCGCAAAATAGAGCGGGGTGGGATGATAGATGTATCGCCCTTCATAAAAATGGGGCCGACCCGCATTGGGATAAACACTAATTAAGTCTCCCGACGATACCGGCAGTTCCTGCAACAGCTTCTCGGCAATCGTGGGTCCAAAGTGACAGTTCAATCCTGTCACATCGGCTCCCGCAGTTTTTAATCGGGTAAAAGCCTCTGTAATGCGAAACCCGTCCGCAGTATGTCCGTCGTCACTGAAACTTAGCGAGGCAATGATAGGCGTGGTTCCCACTGATTTGGCAATGCGCACGGCAAACACCAGTTCACTCACCCGATTGAATGTTTCCAGAAAAAGCGCATCCACGCCGCCTGCCAGCAACGCTTCGAATTGTTCGCGATAATAATTTTCCTTCAGTTTATCAGGCACGCCCGACAAATCCGCTCCCAACGGACCGACCGAGCCCGCGACAAAAGCTCCGCGTGGATGAGCAAGTTGCACAGCCAGTTCCGCTCCGCGTTGATTGATATCGCGCGCCTGTTCCGCCAGACCGAACTTTTCCAGCTTCAGGCGATTCGCACCGAAAGTATTGGTTTCAATGACGCGTGCTCCCGCATCCAGATAATCCTGATGAACCTGCTGGATGATGGCAGGGTGCTGCAGGTTGAGGGCGTCGTAACAGGCATTCAACGATTGGCCGCGTTGATACAGCAAAGTGCCGATGGCCCCATCTCCCAAAAGAAGTCCTTGCCTAAGCTGATCTAAGAATAGCGACATATAATCATATCTTGATTTGTTGATATGTTATATGTGAATCAAGGGATTTGCAACAGGTAAGTTAATGAAATCAACGACAACAAATGAGACGCAAATGGCAATCAAGCATTGCCACCGCAAACCGGCAAAATCAGGCTGAAAGTAGTGCCTTTTTCAACCTCACTCTGAACCGTAATCACTCCACGATGTTCCTGGACAATGCGTTGGGTTATGGCCAGGCCCAGCCCAGTGCCTTCAGGTTTGGTGGTAAAAAATGGTTCGAAAAGCCGATCCATGTTTTCAGACGGGATACCGATGCCATTATCCCGAATGATGACGCGCAACAATGACTTGTTTTCTCCTTGCGGTAAGCCATCGATTTTGGTGTCTGCCGGAACTGTTTCAGTAATCACGGTCAAATGCCCATTTGGACGCATGGCATCCAAGGCATTAAAGAAAAGGTTGATGAAAGCTTGTTCCAATTGATCCGCATCGCCCTTGAAGGAGTCCGGCGATGCGGTAAACGAGCGGGTGATCTTGATCTTCTTTTCGTGGAGCAGGTGCTGGATCAACTTGAGCGATTTATCCAGAACGAGATGGAGTTGGACGTTGGAAAATGCAGGCTGCGTTGGTCCGGAAAATTTCAACATCTGGCTGACCAGCGAATTGATACGATTCATTTCCTGGCGAACAATGTCGGCGAGGTCGGCCTTTTGATTTTTCTCGAGGAGCAAATCAACAAAAGTCCGGACTGCTACAAAAGCATTTTTCACTTCATGCGCCATGCTGGCCGAAAGCGTGTTGATGCTGTGCAGCCGGTCGAGCCGCCGCATATTGGATTCCCACTTCCGGGCGGAGGAAACGTCATTCAAGGTCACGACAACACCAGAAGCTTTTCCATCCTTGGATTCGGTAATAGCTGTATTGGCTTGCAGAATAACCCCGCCACGCTCTTCCGTATGCAAGACCAGTTGACGGCCAACAATGGGTTTGCCGGTTGAAAAAGTTTCGCGAATTATCGACTGCAAGGGCAGGGGCAATCGATCAATGGAACCATGCAAGGCTTGGGAAGCTTTAAGGCGAAGCAGTTGCTTGGCGTAAGGGGTTATGGTGCTGATTTTTTGCTGATCATCAATGACGAGGACGCCGCAGGCCAGGCAGGTCTTCAGGATGTTTACGAAATTGATTCCATCCTGACCTTCCGTTGCTGAACCTGTAACGTTTATTAGCATACCATGGAAAAGGTCGAATGTGTCTGACTGATTTCCACTGACGGCACAGAATTGATGATTTGGATGCGCATTTTTACAACCATCAACAGCGCTTGCCAAATGGCCGAAGGTAAGCTCTTCAGGTTTTCCATCTGGAATTGCTGGATATGTAAAAGAAGCGTGATTTAAGTGAATTCCGTCAAGAGAATAATCATATATAAGGGCTGAAAGGATATAAAATCACCGCTTGAGGAATGTCTCGAATGCTGACAGGAGGTAAATTAACCCTGTCCAACATTGCCATAAACATCTTAAATAGGAGCTGTAATCCTTATTATTACGAAGTAAATTAGATTTTTGGCCGGATTTAGCCTGTCTTTGTAGGATAATTTGGCCATTCATGTCACTTGGCCCTGCTTTTGCTTATTGGAACCATCGGTCACGAAAACTAATAATGCATAAAGAAACTGTCAAATTCCAGTCGCTGGATGAAACGCTTACAGGCATCCTTTTTTTGCCTGAGTCGATTCATCCCTCGCCTGTTTTGATCGTTTCCCATGGCGCGGGGGAATTCAAAGAAAACTACTTTGAATTATGCGAGTTCCTGGCGGGATACGGTATCGCTTCGTTCGCCCTGGATATGCACGGGCATGGTGAAAGCGGTGGAAACCGTTTTCATGTCGAGATGCATGAATGGGTGGCTGATATTCGCGCGGCAATCGATTTTCTTTCCACGCATGCCGGAGTGGACGCGAACCAGATAGGTGCTTTCGGGCTATCTTCCGGCGGAACCGCGATTTTGGAGGCGGCCCTGATTGAACCAAGATTGAAGTTTTTAGTTCCACTCGATGCCACCGTTCGCAATTCAATGCCCTTGCCGGTTACCTGGATTGTGCAATTGCTGGTTCTGGCCGGGAAGACGAAGAAAAATTTGACGAAAAAAGGATTACGCCTTCCATTAGCGGCGATGTTTTCCGTGATGAAAGTTGCTTCCGATCCCGAGATCAACCGCCGGCTCGCATCCAATCCCCGTTCCCGCGAAGCTTTCATGGCCTTTCCATTGCCCGGTGCTGAAGAGGCGTTCTTCGTGGATACCATCAAGCGCACTCAAAAAATTTCCGCTCCCACCATGGTGCTTTGGGGAGAAGATGATCAATTGGATACTCCCAAAACAGCACGGATGTTATTTGATACCCTGACCTGCAAGAAACAACTTCATATCATTCCTGGCAATGGTCATGTGGGACATCTCGATCGGAACCGGCAAAAAGTTTTTGAATTAACCAAGGATTGGATTCTGGAAAATACCCACGAGAGTCATGAGAAAGCTCCCACGCACAGTGAGTTTCATGAGGAAAAGTGTTCATGAGGATCATACAGGGAGCAGAAGCAAAAGCCTTGGGGCAGGGGGCAAAATGGGAATTGCTGTCTCCTTTTTTGAAACAACACGGAGGGGAAGGGCTCTCCTATGCGACCTTGCAGGAGGGAATGGAGTATTTCGTTGATGACATCGGCTACATAGCTTTCACGACCGTTTACCATCCCGTCTTCGCCAGAAATACCAAACGAATCATTTTATCAGATCCCATCTGCTCCCGGAAGGATTTGCCGGAACTGATTGATCGCTTCCTGTCCAAATTCCCACAGACGGTTTTTGGTGTCATTTCCGAACATTGCGCGGAAGTCCTGCGTGACAGGAAATTCAAAGCCAATTGTATTGGAATTGAGCCTGAGATACCGATTCAAACTTACAATACCAAGGGTAATTGGAAGGAACTGGACCTCATCAAGCGGGCCAGAAATGAAGCCAAGCGCGAGGGGATCATCATTCGGGAAGAGGAAATTGGGAATCTCGAAAAAAACAAGCTGGCCTCGGTTTCCGCCAAGTGGATTGAGAAAAAGAAAGTCAATGACCGTGAGATTTGGCTGTACGCCCGCCGTCCTGTATTTGAGCACGAGGAGGATGTAAGAAAATTCGTGGCTTACGACAAGGAAGGTGTTGTGGCCGGCTTTGTGTTTTATGATCCCATGTACCGCGACGGTAACGTGGTGGGTTACTCCGCGAACATTTCCCGATGTGATGAGCAACGGTTTGGTAGATTGTCTACCGCTGTTCACATGGAAGCCGTGGATAAATTCAAAGTCGAAGGCAAGGAAGTTTTAAACCTGCTGCTCTGTCCCTTTTCCGGTTTGGAAGAGTCCAAATACAACGACGATTTGGGCTCAAAACTATTCTTTCAGGCCAGCGCTCGCTTTGGAAATAACATTTATAACTTTAAGGGACTTTCCTTTTACAAGTCCAAGTATCGCGTTCCTCATAAGTACCTTTATTTCGCTTCCAACAGCTTGATGCCTTCCAACGACGTTTATCTGGCCTTTTTATCGGCGGACATCGCGCGGAACTATTTCGCAACGATGTTCAAGCTGGTGTCGGGAATGTGCGCCGCCGCTGTCCAATGGCGTCCCGGCAAGAAAAAGTCCTAAGCTTGGCAAAGTTCGTGCTTATCTTTCCGGCATGGAACTGACGTACAACTGATGAAAAAGTCTCATTTGCGAAAACTTGGGCTGCTGGGTGTTTTGGCGGCAATCTGTCTGCACTCTTATGGGGCAGAGCCGACGACGAGCGATGCCGCAAAGCTGCCTTCGGGTGAAGTTCCGCCCGTTGCCGCCGAAGAGAGCCAATCCAAGCTGATGCGCTTTATGACCCGGGATTATCTTCTGGGCGATTGGGGCAGCCTTCGCTCCAGGCTTTCCACGAACGGGGTTGATTTTGAATTTTTCTACATTGGATCAGTGCCTTCCAATCTTTCCGGCGGACTTAAACGCGGATCTGTTTATGAGGGCTTGCTGGCCATGACGCTGGATGTGGACACTGAAAAGCTCGGTCTCTACGAGGGTGGACATTTCCATGCGGGCGGTCTTTATTTACAGGGCCACCGTTTCTCGCCAAACTACGTCGGTGACCTGAATCAGGTCAACCTGGTTGACTTCCCAAATGCCTTCCGCCTCTGGGAACTTTATTACGAGCACAAGTTTTGCAATACGAACGTCTCCTTTAAACTCGGCGAGTTGTCCGTCGATCAGGATTTCATTGTAGCGGATTATTCAAAGACGTTCGTCAACCAGACGTTCTTTTATCCCACGCTTGCGTTCGACATTTTTGATGTAAAAGGTTTTCCCAGTCAGAGCCACGGGTTGCCTTCAACTCCCTATACCGCGCCCGGAGCACGGTTGCGCTGGGACCCAACGCCGATGAATTATGTGCAGGCGGCTGTTTATGGCGGCAATCCTGACACAACCTATTCCGGCACGCAATTCCGCTGGAATGAAGATGAAGGGGTATTGGCTTATTTTGAAACCGGATTCCGTCTGAACCAACAAAAAGAGGACACGGGTCTGCCGGGAACTTACAAGGCTGGCGGATATTATCATACTGGCAAATTTGTGGATGTGAACCAAGCCACTGCGGGAGCCATCAATAGCGCCATTGGTCTTCCGGCGGCTGCGCCACACGTATATTCCGGCAATTACGGTTTTTATCTGCTGGCGGAACAGCAACTTTATCGCGAGGTGAAAGGTGAAGATCCTGCAAAACAGGGATTGGGCGCATTCTTTCGCGTGACGGCCGCGCCGAAGGATCGCAATCTGACCGATCTCGGTATTGATGGCGGCTTCGTTTATAAGGGACTGATTCCAACCCGCGACTATGATTCATTTGGTGTGGCTGTCTCCTATTTGCGAATCAGCGATGACATCCGTCAAGCCCAACGCAATGCCATAGCGGCGTTTGGGCTGCCTATTCCCGTGGCGGATTACGAAGCGGTAGTTGAAGTCACTTATAAAGCACAAGTAACAGCTTGGTGGACCCTTCAACCCAGTGTGCAACGTGTTTGGCATCCCGGCGGACATCTGACCAGCGCCATCCCGGACGCCACCGTTTTCATCCTGCAAACCACCTTGCGCTTTTAAACGGCGCGAGGCTTTGAAGATATTGGAAACCAGGGATATGTATTGCAGCGCTGGTTTCCACTCAGCGACGGTCTGATTTAACTGCTGCGATACAGTTTTCAGCTATGAATTGAGTCCTAATCTGCATTATAAAATGACGGTTGCTGGTATGGATCAAGCTGGAAAAAATATTGATCTCAAAAAATCAAGTGCGACATGGAAAACGCTCTCATAAAAAACAGTTCGGTCGAATGTCAAACCAGCCAGGGATTCAAGATCCGGGCACCCATCCTGCGCCTGAACCGCTACATGGTGACTTTTGAAATCAATAACCTGGAGTGCATCGTGCAGACCTCCGAGGTCCTGAACGAATTTGAAATAAAATTAAACGACCGGACGGTTTATTCCGGTCGTGCGGTGATTGCCAATCTGGTGAATACCGGCACGGTTTTTATCTGCGAGGCAACGCTGGATGAGAATTGGTACGACAGCAGCATCCTGTCCGCCAAAGATGTGGGTGCGAAAATGCGCTCCGGGTTCAATGACTTCTTGGAACAGTGGCAGAGGATTTACAAGGTCCTTCCCGAGTTCAAGGTGGTCATGGCGGACATGCAAACCTTCCTGATGGATCTGCGGCTCTGGATGGAGCATGTGGAGTTGGAAATTCGTTCCGCGCCTGCCCGCGAGCAGCCGGAAATGGAGCAAGCGGCTTTGCTTGAAGTTGGAAAATCCATCGTGCCAGCTTTTGATTCCATGCATCAGCGCCTGGAGGAGATGTCAGAAGAAATCGAACCGGAGTTGCGCCCGGTGCACCAGAATTTTTCCAAACGGCAGCTTCATTCCCTGGTGATGTGCGCGCCGTTTGCTTATCGCACTTATCATAAGCCGCTGGGTTACGCGGGCGATTACGAGATGGTCAACATGATGATGCGCAATCCTTTTGAAGGAAACTCATTGTATGCCAAGGTCGTGAACCTCTGGTTCATCAGTCAATGGCCTTCGGAAGCACATCGGAACCGCGTCAAATATCTTAAGGAAAGATTGACTGTGGAAACGGCCCGGATGGTTCGCAAGGGCAAGCCTTTGAAAATTTTTAATCTAGGCTGTGGGCCGGCAAAGGAGATTCAGGAATTCATTGCCGATACCGCGCTGGCGGACAATGCGGAGTTCACGTTGCTCGACTTTAACAAGGAAACCATCGAATATACCGGTGGAATTTTACAAGGCCTTAAAAGGCAATATTATCGGAAGACGTCCCTGCAATTTCACAAAAAATCGGTCGCCCATGTTCTCAAGGAAGGAAGCAAGGGTGGTTTCGGTCCGCCGGAAAATAAGTTTGATTATATCTATTGCGCGGGATTGTTTGATTATTTGTCCGACCAGACGTGCAAGCAATTGATGAACGTTTTTTATGACCGGCTGGCGCCTGGAGGCCTTTTAGTGGCCACCAATGTGGATGATTGCAAACCGTTCCGGCACATGCTTGAGTTTGTGCTGGATTGGCATCTTATTTATCGCGACCAGAAAGGGGGCGCCGCCCTCATTCCAAACCGGGTCGCGCCGGACGAGCGGTCCGTGAAAAAAGACCCGACCGAGGTCAACGTGTTTATCGAAGCGAGAAAACCTGAGCATGGTTAACGAAGCGTCATCTGAAGAACAGGAAATCTTAAAAGCTTATGCTGATTACGATCGCCAGGTCACGATCAGCAACTTCAAGATTGCCTGTTTACTCGGAATGCTGCTCATGCCGGCGGGTTATATCCTTGATCATTTCGTTTATCCGCATGCGGCAAGTTATTTTTTCAAGCTCCGCCTGTTATCCTCCGCGCTAATCGCCCTTTTTTACGGTATCCTGCTTACACCGCAAGGGCGCAAATATTACCGGTTTCAGGGAGTGACTCTGTTCATGATCCCGGCTTCCTT
Organism: Pedosphaera sp.; assembly: GCA_028293285.1. GTDB lineage: Bacteria > Verrucomicrobiota > Verrucomicrobiia > Limisphaerales > Pedosphaeraceae > Pedosphaera. Next base: position 1,723 of record JAQGPC010000283.1, on the reverse strand, counting down.
CATTGCTTACATGATTTATTATGAAACCGGCGCGGATTCCCCCTATTACGCAGGATTGAATCTGGTATTGCTGGTGCTGGCATTCGTATTGCATTGGACATTTCGCGAGAGCTTGTCCGCTGTATTTCTAGTGCTGATCGTTTACATAGCAGCCTGTCTTTTTCATGGCGGGATTGTTGACCGGATCAAGGGGGAATTTTTCAACAATCTGTATTTTCTTGTTTTGACCGGAATCATCGTCTCCACCGGCAGCTATTTTCACAGCCGTTCCCGTTTTCGCGAATTTGTCCTGCGTTTCAAATTGGATAAAAGCCAGGCCCTGCTCAAGGACAGCAATGAAAAATTGATGGAGTTGGACCAGGTAAAGAACCGCTTCTTCGCCAACATTAGCCACGAGTTGCGCACGCCTTTGACGCTCTTGCTGTCGCCTTTGGAAACGATGATGCACAGCCGGAACAATCAGTTCACCGCGGAGACGCGCAACCTGATGTCCATCATGCACGGCAACGGCATGCGCCTGCTTAAGCTGATCAACGATTTATTGGATTTGGTGCGATTGGAATCCGGCCGCATGGAAGTCAAACGGGAGCCGGTGGAAATAAGTGCGTTCGTGAAAGGGCTCATTGGTGCCGCGCAACAAATGGCGGATACCAAAGGCCTCAGGCTCGAGACACATGTGGAACCCGGATTGGGCCCGGTTTTGGTGGATCGTGATAAGCTCGAAAAGACCGTTTTGAATCTAGTCTTCAACGCCCTGAAATTTACTCCCAAGGCTGGATTGATCGCCCTGCGCGTGGAAAAGAAGGATGAAAATATTCTTCTCACCGTACAAGACACGGGCGTAGGCATTTCCGAAAAGAATCTGCCGTTTGTGTTCGATCGTTTTTGGCAGGCGGATAATTCCTCCAAGCGGAAGTACCAGGGAGTCGGCATTGGCCTTTCGCTGGTCAAGGAACTGACAGAAGTGCAGGGCGGCAAAGTTTCCGTTGCCAGTCAGGAAGGCAAAGGGACAACCTTCACAGTAAGTCTTCCCTTCCTTAAAGCTGAAGCCAGTGCGCTTTCCAAGCCGGAAGAAGCCCAGCCAAACAAGGAAGCTACTTCTGCAACAAAATCAAGTGAACCTGTGCCAGTGCAAACCGAAGAATGGCTGACCAACCTGTATCGTCGCGCTGAACTTATGCCGGGGATTGCCCCTTCGCAGGAGGAATCGCCATCAGTCGAAGTTTCCCAAAACGGAAGCCGAACGAGGCTTCTAGTTGCGGACGATGAGCCGGACATGCTGCGCTTTTTGAAATCTCAGCTCAGTTCCCGTTATCAGGTCTTGGAGGCAGTAGATGGAAAAGAAGCAGTCGAAAAAGCCACAAGAGCTTTGCCTGACATCATCCTGCTGGACATGAACATGCCAGAAAAGGATGGGTTGCAGGTTTGCCGTGAATTGCGTGAGCAAGATTCGACTCAAGGTATTCCTATCATCCTCCTGACTGCGCGTGCTGATGAGCAAACCAAATTGGCGGCCCTTTCCGCCGGGGCCAATGATTTTCTTACCAAGCCCTTTTCGACGTCCGAACTCCACGTGCGCATTAAAAATCTCGTGGATTCGCACCATTTCAAGGAGAAGCTGGCCAAGCAAAATCAAACCTTGGCAATGACCATCGAACAACTCAAGGATACCGAGACACTCCTGGTGCAGACGGAGAAGATGGCATCGCTGGGACGCATGAGC
>JAQGPC010000088.1 GCA_028293285.1 Pedosphaera sp. | reverse complement strand
GCTCGACTGAGTGTGGGTGAAAAGCAGCGGCTTAATCTCGCCCGCGCATTCCTCAAAGATGCCCCCATTCTTATCCTCGATGAACCCACCAGCGCACTTGATACGGAAAGCGAAGAATTGATTACTGCCAGTCTCGAAGGGCTGATGCAAACCCGTACCACTCTCATCGTGGCTCACCGACTCAGCACGATAAAAAAGGTTAACCGGATCATGGTTCTTCAAGACGGAAAAGTCTCTGAAATTGGCACACATGAAGCCCTGCTCGCTCAAAGAGGGTATTATGCTCAAAGCGCTGGTTCTGCATAATTGTTTTGGGCCAAAGCCGGTAAAATCGAATAATGATAAGCAAGGCATTCCCATCACACTTACCCACTCACACACCTCCTCACTTACCCGCCACCTGCCGGTTGAATTCAACTACATCCTCGTAACGCACACCGGTACCACCAAAAATGTCGAGCGCGGAGCCAATGGTAAGATCAATTTTCCCCTGTCCAAGTCGCGTGACTTCTTCCAGGTCTTTGAGTGAGCTTGCACCACCTGCATAAGTGGTGGGAATCGGCGTCCATTCACCGAGCTTCTCAACCAGCTCACCGTCAATCCCTCGACACAAGCCCTCCACATCCACGGCATGGATCAGAAACTCAGCGCAATAATCCGAGAACTTTTCCAATGTCCCCCGCGTGATCGTTAATTCCGTGAACTTCTGCCAGCGATCTGTTACCACGAAATAATCCGACCCACGACGGCGGCAACTCAAATCCAAAACCAACCGCTCCTTGCCTATCGTATTAACCAAACTAGTCAACCGATCCCAATCCACACGCCCGCCTTGGAATACCCACGAAGTCACAATGACGTGAGAAGCGCCATCCTCCAGGTAGCTAGCCGCATTAACAATGTTGATGCCCCCACCAATATGGAGACCACCGGGATACGCCTTCAAAGCAGCGCGTCCCGCCTCTTCATTTCCCGCACCCAGCATAATGACATGACCACCTTTGAGCCTATCGCGCTTATAGAGTTCCGCATAGTACGCGCTGGAACGATCCGAGACAAAGTTCGTGCGCAACGCGGACGCCCCGCTATCCAGCGTGCCGCCGACGATCTGCTTTACTTTGCCTTCATGTAAATCAATGCACGGACGAAACATGGGTTTAAATTAATTGTTCTACCGGCCTCCGTCGAACCCTTATTAATAGGGCAACCCGGCGAACATTACCGACCGATAGTCGAAGCAACCCGCGAGAAGGTGCGCCAAAATCCAGAAGTTAAAAAGGTTCTGCTGGCGACCGGCGATTTGAAATTAAAGCCCGACCACCACCAGGAACCAAATGCCTCACCTGCCTGGCATTATTATGACATCCTGATGCAAATCCGCACAGAATTGCAGAAAAAGAATTAAAGCCGTGCCTCGCAGAAATGGTCTCCTCTCGACAAATCCTCATTTTGCACAATAATCTCTGACAATGCAGTTGGTTAATCATCCTTTGAATATTGCCGGCCGCGAATTCAGTTCGCGCTTGATCCTCGGCACTGGAAAGTTTTCATCGCCAGAAGCGATGCGCAATGCTCTTGCAGCCAGCGGAACCCAAATGGTTACCGTAGCGCTTCGCCGTGCCGATCTGAGCGGCAAGCAAGACCCTTTTGCCAATATCCTGGAGTTTATAGATCCTAAAAAATATCTACTTCTCCCCAATACCAGTGGCGCAATGAACGCGGAAGAAGCCGTCCGCCTTGCGCGATTGGCCGTTGCAGCCGGTTTGCCTAAATGGGTTAAACTCGAAATCCATCCTGATCCTCGTTATCTGCTGCCCGATCCGATAGAGACTTTGAAGGCTGCTGAAATTTTAGTGAAGGAAGGTTTTACGGTATTACCATATATCAATGCCGACCCGGTTCTTGCCAAGCGATTGCAGGAGGTCGGCACTGCCACGGTCATGCCCCTTGGTTCTCCCATCGGCTCAAATCGCGGCCTGCAAACTCGCGATCAAATCCGCATCATCATCGAACAAGCAACCGTGCCGGTCATTGTGGATGCGGGAATTGGCGCTCCCAGTCACGCCGCTGAAGCGTTGGAAATGGGAGCTGACGCTGTATTGGTTAATACCGCCATTGCCATTGCCAGCGACCCAAACCGTATGGCCATCGCTTTTAAATCCGCAGTCGAAGCTGGCCGCTCCGCATACGAAATAGGCTTGGGTGCGCAACAGGACATGGCCAGTCCCACCAGCCCCTTGACGGCCTTTCTATCGTGAACCTTGCGGCAAAAAGCTCATTCGACTTATTTCTCGTGATTGATTATCCTCCAATTTTCGCATGAAGCAGAAGAAACTGACCGCATCACGAGTGAAGCAGATACTCTCTGCCGCGCAACAGACACGCGCCTTGGTCATTGGCGATGTCATGTTGGATCACTTTATTTGGGGCCAGGTGGGACGAATCTCTCCCGAAGCGCCCGTTCCCGTGGTGGATTTCGTCCGCGAAAGTTTTATTCCCGGCGGTGCAGCCAATGTCGCCCGCAACTTGACCGCTCTCAACGTGCCTACGGATTTATTTGGTCTAATGGGTCGCGACAGTGCCGCCAATGATTTGAAACGACTGCTGGGCGATCAAAAAATTGGTTGCCAGGGTTTGTTTGCCGCCGCCAACCGTTCCACGAGCGTGAAAACCCGCATTGTGGCGCACCAACAACAGGTGGTCCGTCTCGACCGCGAAACCCGCGCCGAAATGGATGCCAAGACAACCAGTCGTTTGCTGGAGTTATTGGAAACAGAAATAAAAACCGCTGCCGCCGTCATCATTGGTGATTACGGCAAAGGTGTGGTCACCCAGCCTTTGCTCGATGCCGTCAAACAACTCTGCCGTCGCAGTGGCGTTTGGTTGAGTCTCGATCCCAAGCCCGTGCATCGATTGAATCTGAAAGGGTTGTCGCTGATCACGCCTAATCGCAAGGAAGCTTTTGAACTGGCCGGTGTGCCCGATGAAACTCGGAATAGCAATCCACTATCTGACCGTAACCTGTTGCAGGTAGTGGATCGTTTGCTGAAAGAACTGCAACCCGTGCTGTTGCTGATTACACTTGGAGAATTTGGCATGCTGCTCTGTCAGGCTGGACAAAAACCGTTCCACATTCCCACCGTAGCCCAGGAAGTATTCGATGTCTCTGGCGCGGGCGACACGGTCATTGCTTCTTTCACACTGGCCATTGCCGCCGGAGCATCTCCGATTGAAGCGGCCATCCTTTCCAATCATGCCGCCGGTATTGTCGTCGGCAAAGTTGGCACCGCCATCGTTACTCCTGAGGAGTTGCTGGCCAGTTTTAAAATCTCATAGATCGCTGATGAATCACGACAAAATTACCGCCGATAGCATCCGCGCTATGAAAGCACGCGGCGAAAAAATCGCCGCGCTTACCGCCTACGATTTTCCCATGACCCGCCTGCTCGATGAAGCGGGAGTTCCTCTCCTTCTCGTCGGTGATTCCCTTGGCATGGTGGTGCTGGGCTACGGCGATACGACGCTCGTGACCATGTCCGAAATGGAACATCATGTGCGCGCAGCCGCCCGTGCAAAACCACGCGGATTACTTGCCGCCGATCTGCCTTATCAAAGTTACGGCACGGTGATTGACGCGGTCAAAAATTCTCAACGCCTCATCAAGGAAGGCGCAGAAGCAGTAAAAGCCGAAGGTGGTCGCTCCATTGAAGCACAAGTGCGTGCAATCGTTGCCGAAGGTATTCCTTTCTTGGGACACCTTGGCATGTTGCCGCAACATATTCACGAAGAGGGTCGCTACCACATAAAGGGAAAAGCTGAAGCCGAACGACAAAGCTTGCTGGAAGATGCGCGTATTCTAGCCGAAGCCGGAGCATTTGCCATCGTATTGGAACTTGTCACTCCGCCAGTGGCTGCTGAAATTACCAAGACCATTTCCATCCCCACCATCGGCATCGGCTCCGGCACGGAATGCGATGGACAGATTCTCGTTACACCGGATTTGGTGGGAATGTTTCCGTGGTTCACGCCCCGGTTTATAAAGCCAAAAATGAATGGCGCCGAACAAATGCGCGCCGTTGTTCAAGATTGGGCAAAATCATTACAAACTCCCAAATGAGCAAACTCACCCACATTAACGCCCAAGGTGAAGCCAGCATGGTGGACGTTTCCGCCAAGGCCATTCAATTGCGCGAAGCCGTGGCAGCGGGAGAAATACGCCTGCAAACTTCGACGTTGAAATTGATCCAGTCAGAAAAGATTGCGAAAGGCAATGTGCTCGCGGCGGCGCGTCTAGCTGCAATTCTCGCGGCGAAAAAGACCGGTGAGCTGATTCCACTCTGCCATCCCCTGCCCATCACGCATTGCGAAGTTAATTTTAATTTTCCGAAGAGCCGGGATCGCATCATTATCACCGCTTCCGCAAAAATTGCCGCCCAAACCGGCGTGGAAATGGAAGCTCTCACTGCGGTCAGTGTCGCTGCTTTGACCATCTACGACATGTGCAAGGCGGTGGATAAAAAAATGCGTATCACCGACATCAAATTGATTTCGAAAACAAAGAAATAATCCCTTTATGCAAATTCAGGTTGGCATCATCACGGTTTCAGATCGGGCATCACGCGGCCTTTACGATGACCTTGGTGGCCCTGCGTTGAAGAAGGCTGCGGAAGGTTATGGCTGGAAAGTTTTGGCGGAATCACTGGTCCCCGATGAAAAGCGCGACATTCAACGTGCCATCCGCGAGCAAATTACCAAAGGCTGCCAGTTGATTCTATCCACCGGCGGCACGGGCGTCGCTCTGCGCGATGTGACCCCTGAAGCAGTGCGTGAAATTGCCATCCGGGAATTACCTGGTTTCGGCGAAATCATGCGCATGGAATCCATGAAGATCACCAAAAATGCCATTCTTTCCCGCAATCTCGCCGTGGTCGTGGACAAGTCCTTGGTTGTCTGTCTTCCTGGCAAACCGAGTGGTGCTGTTGAATGCTTGAGTTTTGTAGTAGGCGCAATCCCTCATTGCGTCGAAGTGCTTAACGAAGTGCCGACAAGTTGTTAGCGCTCTTCATAGCAATTCGTTAGTGCTATAGTAATCGCATGAAAGGAATCGCTTGTTTGTTAATCCTCCTCGCGCTCGCCGCCGGATGCACCACGAAAGGCAAATCCAAAGAGCAGGCTCGTAGAGCTTACCTTAGCGGTCAGCAACAAGGCCGCGCCCAGATGCAACCTCAGACTCCTTTCGTATATGTCATGGGTAATGTTGCCAATCATACCATTCCATTGACGGACGACATGACGCTCGCACGTGCCCTCGTTTTTGCACAATATTTGGGAGCTGGCAATCCCACTGAAATAGTTGTCGTTCGCAACGGGTTGGCAACCAACATCGATCCTACCGAGTTGCTTCACGGACACGACGTCAAAGTGGAAGCAAACGACCGGATTGAAATCCATCCCTGATAAACAATCGTTTTCCCCTCTTAAACACTTTCTGCGTGCCCTTTACTCTTGGGTGCCTTATATCAATCCCGTCATGATCGAATCGCCAGAGTTGCAACAAGTTGACCGCACATACGTACAGTACAAGGGCCGCAAATTAATTTACTTTGCCGGTTGCGATTATTTCCGCATGGCCAGCCATCCTGAAGTTCTCAAAGCGGTTAAGGACGGTTTGGATCAGTATGGTTTAAACGTAGCCGCTTCGCGATTGACCACCGGCAACCATAAACTCTACGGCCTTCTTGAAGGAAGCCTTGCTAATTTTTTTGGAGCGGAAAGCGCCTTGCTGGCCTCCAACGGTTACGCGCCCAACCTGATGGTTGCCCAAGCTCTGGCCGGCCAATTTTCCCACGCACTCATTGATGAAAGAGCCCACTGCGCTTTGGTGGATGCCGCCCAACTTCTGGATTGTCCAATCATAAAATTTAAACATCGCAGTCCAGACGACCTCGGCCAAATTCTGAAACGGCTTGGTAAAATAAAGCCGCTCTTTATGACGGACGGCATGTTCTCACACGATGGCAGCATCGCTCCGCTTCAAGAATATGTGCATCTACTACCGGCACAGGGGCTTATCTTATTGGACGATGCTCACGGAGCAGGCATATTGGGTAAAACCGGACGGGGGACACCCGAACATGCAGGAGTGCCGCGGAAGCAGATCATCCAGACAATCACTTTAAGCAAAGCCTTTGGCGTCTATGGCGGAGCAGTTTTGGGTTCAAACTCCTTGAAAAAATCCATCGTTGCAAAAAGCAGGTTATTTGTTGGCAATACTCCCCTTCCCTTGCCTTTAGCCAATGCAGCCATTCAATCCATTAGAATTTTGAAGGCTGATAAAAATCTGCGGAAGCGATTGATCCAAAACACCAACACTTTTAAAGTAGCCCTCAACAACGGCGGCTTTGAAATCCAAAACAATTCTAGTCCCGTAGTTCCTATAATACCTCAAAACGCGAAACAAACTGCCCGGCTCAACCAGCAATTACTCACTTCAGGTATTTATCCGCCGTTCATAAAATATCCCGGCGGCCCGCAAAGCGGTTACTTTCGGTTTGTTTTTTCCAGCGAGCATACTCAGGAGCAATTGAATCTTCTTTTAAAAGCTTTGTTGGTTTAATCAATCTTCATCCCTACCAATCATGAACAAATACCTATTTCTGCTTCCTTTAGTCATCATCCTGCCAGCCTGCCTCCATGCTGCGCCTCCTGCCAATTCATCTGCGCCGACTGCCACCTCCCGCATTCCCGATGATTATAAACTCGGACCGGATTCAATGGTGCAGGAAGGCGTGCCGAAAGGCACCGTGACCAAACATCATTGGAAGAGCAAAGTTTTCCAGGGAACGGAGCGCGATTTTTGGATTTACGTGCCGGCTCAATACGACGCCACAAAGCCCGCCTGCGTCATGGTTTTTCAAGACGGCGGCGGTTATGTCGGCACGAATGGCCCCCATCGGGCACCAGTCGTTTTCGACAACCTGATTCATAAGAAAGAAATGCCCGTGACCATCGGCATCTTTATAAATCCCGGAGAAATTCCAGCCGCAGAGCCAGGTAAGCCCGCTGAAAAAAATCGCAGTTTTGAATACGACACCTTAAGCAACCAATACGCGCGTTTTTTGCTGGAGGAAATCCTGCCCGAAGTAGGCAAAAAATATAATCTGGCACAGGACGCCGAAAGCCGGGCCATTTGTGGCGCCAGTTCCGGTGGCATTTGTTCTTTCACGGTGGCCTGGGAACGACCCGCCGCATTCAGCAAAGTGCTCAGTCAAATTGGCAGCTTCACCAATATTCGTGGCGGCCATGCCTATCCCTCCATGATTCGGAAGACTCCACTCAAACCAATTCGCGTGTTTCTACAGGACGGTTCGAATGATCTGGATAACGCCCATGGCAACTGGTCGCTCGCAAACCAGGAGATGGCTGCCGCGCTCAAATTCGCCAATTACGATTACAAATTTGTCTTCGGCGATGGCGGGCACACCGGTAAGCACGGCGGCGCGATTTTGCCCGATTCACTTCGCTGGCTCTGGCGGGACTATCCGCAAAAATAATTCTGTTCACCCATGACAGCGGGTCTGAGCAATCCACTTGCTCCGTTCTCTCGGTTGCAGTATTTTTACGGCCATGGATAGTAATTTACCGCCGGAAAATAATCCGCCACCGTTCAACACCCCGCCGCCGCCGCCGGCATTTACCAAACCGCCACCGGTCATTTCGCCCGTTCCCGCTCCCAGACCTGCGCGCAAAGGAACCGGCTGGAAGATATTTGCCTTCATCGTATTGGCATTACTGGTAGTCAGTATGCTGATTAATTTCCAGCAGTTGATGGGCAACGTGACGAGTGTAAAAGGAGGAACTTATCATTCGTACCGCTCTTACGGCCCCAAGATGGAAGAAGTAACCATTCGCGACAACGATGCTGACAACAAAATTGCGGTGATTGACGTGGAAGGCATCATCACGGGACAGGCTATTGACCAGGGTGGCTTTAGCATGGTCAGTGTGGTGAAAGAACAGTTACGCCGGGCTCGCCGTGACAACCACGTTAAGGCGGTGATATTAAGAGTAAATTCTCCGGGTGGTGAAGTGCTCGCTTCGGATGAAATTGCCAAGGCGATTAGTGAATTCCAAACCAAGGCAAATAAACCCGTTGTCGTTTCCATGGGTAGCCTCGCGGCTTCCGGTGGCTATTATGTTTCCGCGCCTTGCGATTGGATTGTCGCCAACGAATTGACCATTACCGGGAGCATCGGTGTAATCATGCATGGTTTCAATTATCGCGCCTTGATGGACAAGGTTGGAGTGCGCCCCGAAGTTTATAAAAGCGGCAAGTTTAAAGACATGCTCAGTGGCAGCAAGAGTCCCGAAGAAATTGATCCTGAAGAGCGGAAGATGGTTCAGGCGTTGATTGATGAAACTTTTGAAAGATTTAAAACTGTTGTCGCTGAAGGACGCAATGCAGCTTATAACGCCCATAAAGGCAAGGCGCTGGATGCTGACTGGAAGGATTATGCCGATGGTCGAATTCTTTCAGGCAATGAAGCATACCGCCTGGGATTCGTAGATGAACTGGGGGATCTGGAAACAGCCATTAAGCGCACCAAGGATCTCGCGCATATCGGGAAGGAAAATGCCAATCTGATCCAATATCAACCGGTGTTTGAGTTGTCGAATTTGTTCCGCCTCTTCGGCAAGAGCGAGGCCAAGTCCGTCAAATTGGATTTGGGAATCGATATCCCCAAACTGAATGCTGGCTACCTCTATTTCATTTCCCCCACCTATCTGCACTAACATGAACGGAGTGACTGTTATCAAGCACCCGTTGGTGCAACACAATCTGACACGCTTGCGTGACAAACGCACCGGTCCTCAGGAGTTTCGTCGGGTTTTAAGCGAAGTAGCCGCTCTGATGATCTACGAGGCCACTCGCTCCTTTGCCATCGAGCCTCTTTCAGTCAGCACCCCGCTGGCCCGGACGCGCGGTTCCAAACTACGCCGCGAAGTAATCCTGGTTCCCGTTTTACGCGCTGGTTTGGGCATGCTTGATTCCATTCTTCAACTAATTCCGCATGCCCGCGTCGGCTTCATCGGTTTAAAGCGCGAAGAAAAGAGCCTGCGCGCCTTGTTTTATCATAAAAGTCTCCCCAAGGATTTAACCAAGTTTGAAGTCCTGCTCATTGACCCCATGCTCGCCACCGGCGGAAGTTCCGTAGCCGCGTTGGACCTGCTGGCGGAACTGGGAGCAAAACATGTCAGCATGGTGAACCTCGTTGCCGCGCCCGAGGGCATTCGCAAAGTGAGGTCCAGCTATCCAAAGCTGCCTATCTTCACGGCTGCTATTGACGAGAAGTTGAACGGCAAGGGTTACATTGTTCCGGGGCTAGGCGATGCCGGTGACCGACTTTTTGGCGTTTGATTGCCCTCACTTCCGTAATTGATCCACCTCCATTTATCATGGCGCCTTCAAAATTAAACTCGAAAAATCTGTTAATGGTTGCCGATAGCGAGCATGACGCCAATATGCTTTACGCCGTCGGCATGTTTGTGCCTGACCCTTTTATTTATCTGCGCATTCACGGCAGGGAGTTCATCGTGATGAGCGATCTGGAAATTGACCGCGCAAAGAAACAGGCCCCTCATTGCCGGGTGCTTTCGCTTGGCGAATATTATCAGAATCTTCGCAACCAAGGGAGGACCAGTAACTTTGCCGAGGTTATTCGCCTGCTTTTGCGGGAGAAAAAGGTTGGTGCCGTTTCTGTTCCCAGTAGTTTTCCATTTGGCTTGGCTACTCAATTAAGTGATTTAGGCATCAAGGTTAAACCGGAGTTGGGCAGTTTCTTTCCGGCACGCGAACAAAAAACATCTGCTGAAGTTAAAAAGATCAGCGCGACATTAATGATGGCAGAAGTGGGAATGGCCGAAGGCATTCAAGCCTTGAAGTCATCCAAGGTCGGCAAGGGTAACCAACTTTTTTATCACAATGCGCCCCTGACTTCCGAAAAGCTTCGCTCCATCATTGATACTGCCATTCTTCAGTCCAGCGGACTGGCCGCCAACACCATTGTTGCCGGTGGCAAACAAGGTTGCGATCCCCACGAACGGGGCTATGGCCCACTCCGCGCCCATGAGCCCATTATCCTGGATATTTTTCCGCGCTCCCAAAAGACCGGTTACTTTGGGGATATTACGCGAACCGTAGTTAAGGGCCGCGCCAGCGAGGCAATTCGTAAATTATATAATACGGTGTTTCAAGGACAACAGGTCGCCTTCAATCTGATGCGGGCCGAAATGCCTACTGCGCGGATTCATCAAGCGGTCCAGGAGATTTTCACGCGTGAAGGATATAAAACCGGAAAGATTAAAGGGCGGATGCAAGGCTTCTTTCACGGCACGGGACACGGCCTGGGCTTGGAAATCCACGAATCACCCCGGGTTGGGGCTACCTCAACCGGCGTTTTAAAAGTGGGCCAAGTGGTGACGGTCGAACCAGGTCTTTATTATCCTGAAATCGGCGGTGTGCGTTTGGAGGATGTTGCGCTCGTCACCACCTCAAAACCGCGCAACCTCACACGATTTGAAAAGGTCTTGGAAGTTTAGCGACCAACCGTGCGGCTTAACGCAGCATGTTGCCCACCACTCCTCCGTGGAGCAGCTTCTCAGCGCAAGTGCCTTTTAGTCTGGCGGATAACCCATAATGCTTGAACAAAATATCAGAAACCACGTCTATCGCTTATATTTGTCGTGGCCGTTTCGCAAAAGATGACACCTGCATTATACTAATGCGTCAGGAGAATATATGATTTTTGGACCTTATATGTGGCTGTTGATTCCCGGAATAATCCTGGGAATTTATGCACAAATAAAATTGACCTCGGCTTACAACCGCTATCTTCAAGTTGGTACACATTCCGGTTTAAGTGGCGCGGAGGCCGCCCGGGAAATTCTGGATCATGCCGGACTGGCAGATATGCCGGTGGAAGAAATTGGTGGCCATTTGACAGATCATTACGATCCAGCCAAAAAAGCCCTCTTCCTTTCCACTGATAATTTTCATGGTCGTTCCATCTCTGCTGTAGGCGTGGCGGCGCATGAGGCCGGTCATGCTCTCCAACAGCAGGCAGCTTACGCATTGTTCAACCTTCGCATGTGGCTCGTGCCGGCAACGCAATTTGCCAGCGTCGCTTGGATGGGAATTCTTATTTTGGGAATGTTCCTCGGATTTACCAAGCTGATAGGTCTGGCCATCGGCATCTTCTCCGTAATGACTATTTTTCAACTTGTCACATTGCCCGTAGAGTTCGACGCCAGTCGGCGGGCCAAGGATCAGTTGGTTAAATTAGGTCTTGTCCAGGCTGATGAAAGCGGAGCTGTGAACAAGGTTCTAAGCGCCGCCGCCCTGACCTATGTCGCCGCTCTGGTAACCTCTGTAATGCAGTTGCTGCAATTCGTGATGATTGCCCGAAATGATCGGGATTAGAAGGGCATTTAACCGCCTGAGGTACAAGTCCATCGCACACCGCATATTACGGGGGGCACAATTCCCCATACCCGTCAATTGGAAATCCTGATATTCACATAGTCAGATACGGGAAACAATGTGGTTTCTTAATTGTGCTCACGAACCAAAACTTAACCTTTAATTCTTATATTGCTTATGGCTGCTAAAACCAAACATTCCATTCAGGTTCGCCGGAATCATTCCCGGCTGAGCAGCAAACCCAAGTCCAACCGCGCAACCGGCATTTCGACAGTTCCAGTTTTGGAAGAGCCGCGCCATGTAGTGGCCCCCAAGGAAAAAGAACCGATCGTAAATGGAGCAGCCGAGAGCTTCCCACCAGTTGAGGATGTGGTTCCCCACGTCGAACGGGAGCGCGGCTCCTATGACGGCGATACCGCGATCAAACTTTATTTAAGGGAAATCGGCCAGGTTCAACTCCTTACTCCGCAGCAGGAAATCGAACTGGCCGCGCGCATCAAAAAGGGGGACAAGAAAGCCCGCGAACTGATGATCAAGGCCAATTTACGCTTGGTCGTTAAAATCGCACGGGACTACGAAGGAATTGGCCTTCCTTTGCTGGACCTTATCAGTGAAGGAAATATCGGCCTGATGAAGGCCGTGGAACGATTCGATCCGGCCAAAGGTGGCAAACTTTCCACTTATGGCTCATGGTGGATCAAACAATCCATCAAACGCGCCTTGGCCAATCAGTCCAAGACCATCCGCTTGCCGGTCCATCTAGTGGATAAGATTTCCAAGATGCGCCGCACGGCCCTGAAATTGCAGGAAATTCTCGGTCGCGAGCCAACGGATGAAGAATTGGCCGACGAACTTTGCATTTCGCCCATGCGGGTGAGCCAGATGCGCACGGCGGCCATTCGTCCAGCTTCTTTGGACGCGCCAATCGGCGATGAAGATTCCAATAATTTTGCCGAGGTGGTGCAAGACGAGAACGCTGACACACCTTACGAACAACTCGAGGAAAAAACCGTGACCAAGATGCTGCAGGAACTGGTCAAGACCCTTGACACGCGCGAAGCCACCATTTTGCGCGCTCGCTTTGGCCTCGATGGCGGAAGCCAAAAAACGCTTGAGGAAGTCGGCGAGAAATTTGGCGTCACTCGCGAACGAGTACGGCAAATCCAAAACATCGCGCTTAAGAAGCTCCGCAAAATGATAGAAAAAATTGAAGCTAAAAAAGCCTGACAAATCTTATCGGCTGGCTTAAAACGAGTGATGATTCAAACCAGTCCGACGCCTGCCGATATCGAAGGCGCCATACGAAACATTGCTGATTTTCCCAAGCCGGGCATTCAATTCAAAGACATCACCCCGGTCCTGGCTGACGCCCGCCTTTTCGCCGGCAGCATTGACCTTCTCACCGCCGGCTTTAAACCGGGCATGGTGGATGCCATTGTTGGCATAGACGCCCGCGGTTTTATTTTTGCCGCCGCCGCCGCTCTCCGGCTCGAAGCTGGCTTCGTCCCGGTTCGTAAAAAAGGCAAACTTCCCTTCCAGACCCATGAGCAGAGTTATGATCTGGAATATGGCGCTAATTCCATTGCCATTCATACCGATGCCGTCAAACCTGGCAGCCGCGTCTTATTGATTGACGATTTGCTGGCAACGGGCGGGACTGCGGCTGCGGCGGCCTCACTCCTTCAAAAGGTCGGAGCTGAAATTTTACAGATTTCATTCCTCATCGAACTCAAGTTTCTCGGTGGTCGTGAGAAGCTGAAAGACTATCCCGTAAGTTCTCTGGTGGTCTATTAGCTTGATGTAGGCAGAGCGGTTGTGTTTCCATGTGACCTCTTGGTGTGCAAGCCGCCCACCCAACGTTCGACTCCTCCATGATGCACTGGTTCCAAGCCTTGGATAGCCGCCTGTTTCATTGGGTTAACCCCACATTGAGCAACAGCGTCTTTGACGTGATAATGCCGTTTCTTAGCGGCAACCGTTTTTTTGTTCCTGCTTTCCTCGCATTGAGTGTATTGCTGGTTTGGAAAAGCAAGGCGCGTGGCGCCATCTTCGTGGGAATGATAATCCTGGGTATCCTTTTGGGAGACACGCTGTTATCTAACACCCTGAAACATCTGATCGCCCGTCCGCGACCATTTAACACCATCCTGGATGCGCATATACCTTTGGGCATGGGAACGACCGGTAGCGGCAGCATGCCTTCCTCCCATGCGGTCAATTGGTTTTCAGCAACGGTAATTGCCTTCATCTTCTATCGGAAGAGCTGGCGATTCATGTTGCCCATGGCGCTGCTGGTCAGTTTCTCACGCATTTATAACGGGATGCATTATCCCGGGGATATCCTGGTGGGTGCAATTTTGGGTGCGGGTTCGGGTGCAGCCTTGGTCTGGACGTTAGATGCCTTATGGCGATGGCAAGGACGCCGTTGGTTTCCGCTTTGGTGGCAGAACTTTCCTTCGCTGATGCAGCCAGAACTAAAATTGCCTGCCAACCAGATTCAACCGCCAACCCAAGTTGCCTTGGATCAACAGTGGATACGCTTGGGCTATGTTCTGATTTTTGTGCAACTTTTTGCCCGCCTGCTCTACATAAAAAGCGGACGGATTGATCTTCAGGAGGACGAAGCATATCAATGGATCTGGTCCAAGCATCTTGCCCTTTCCTATTACAGTAAGCCGCCTCTCATCGCTTACGTACACTGGCTGGGCACTCATATTTGGGGCGACACTGTATTCGGGATAAGATTCTTTTCCCCCATAATCTCCACCGTGGTCAGCATTGTAATGCTGAATTTCCTGGCCCGGGTTGTGAATGCGCGCGCCGCGTTTTGGATGACGGCTTTGCGCACGGCCGTTCCGCTTCTGGCGGTTGGTTCGGTTTTAATGACCATTGATCCCCTTTCAGTGATGTTTTGGACTTTTGCCATGGTGACCGGGTGGCGCGCAGTCCAGGAAAATTCCACCACTCGCGATTGGTGTTGGGTTGGCCTGTGGATGGGCCTTGGTTTTCTCAGCAAATATACCGCTCTTTTCCAATATCTAAGCTGGGCGCTCTTCTTCGCTTTATGGCCGTCCGCCCGCAAACAATTGCGCCGCCCCGGCCCATACTTGGCGGTGCTGATTAATCTGCTGTGTGCCCTGCCGGTACTGATCTGGAATTATCAACATGACTGGATCACTGTCGAACACGTGGCGAACGATGGCAGTTTGCAACAGGCTTGGGATTTTACTCTATCTGGGCTCTGGGGTAACTTCATTCGTTACACCCTTGGTTTTGTTGGGGCAGAGATGGTCGTCCTGAATCCATTTTTCGTCATTCCAACACTCTGGGCGGCCCTGGTTTTCTGGCAGCGCAAACGCAGAAATCCACTTTTAGTCTATTTCTTCAGCATGGGCGTACCGATTACAGCGTGTTATTTTTTGCTTACTTTCCATGCGCGGGTTCAACCCAACTGGATCGCCCCCGCCATTCTGCCCCTCTTCTCCCTGGCCGTGGTGTATTGGGATGATCGGTGGCGGGCCGGATTACGTGCCATCAAATATTGGCTCATCCCCGGTACGAGCTTGGGATGTGTGGTGGTACTTCTCATGCACAACACCAGTTGGGTAGGAAAAATTACTGGTCGCCCATTACCCCCGCGACTGGATACCATGCGACGAGTCACCGCATGGAAAGATACGGCCGACATTGTTGAACAGGCCCGACAAAAACTATTGGCTGAAGGTAAAGATGTCTTCATCATTGGCAGCCACTATGGAATTACGAGTGAACTCACCTTTAATAACCCAATAGCGAAAGCGGCCGTCTGCGGCGAACCGCTGGTTTATTTTCAAAAGACCAAAACCCCTGTCAATCAGTTCTATTTTTGGCCTGGATTCATGCATCGCAAAGGTCAGAATGCAATTTATGTGCAGGAACTGGATCTGGATCGCGGTGAACCCGTCCCGCCCGTGAAAGAATTTCGAAGGATGTTTGATTCGGTTACCGACTTGGGAGCATTCTATGTGATGTCTCGCGGACAGGCTTTTCGCCGGATACAACTCTGTGAATGCCGCGGCCTGCGCTAACATGCGAACCAGCGAACGCGAAGTAGTATTTCGGGTATGTGACTATGATTTAGCCGCCACCTTGACTTCAGGTCAGGCCTTTCGCTGGTATCAGCATGGCGATACTTGGGAAGGAGTGATTGGCAGCCATTGGGTGCGACTCCGTTCAAGCCAGGATTCAATCATCGCGGAAACCGCCAGGCCCGTTACCAATTGGGAATGGCTTAC
This sequence comes from Pedosphaera sp., assembly GCA_028293285.1. Classification (GTDB taxonomy): domain Bacteria; phylum Verrucomicrobiota; class Verrucomicrobiia; order Limisphaerales; family Pedosphaeraceae; genus Pedosphaera. The sequence goes on along the minus strand of JAQGPC010000088.1, from coordinate 1,643 downwards.
TCACTATTTTCAAATTCATTTGGGCCTGGGCGATGTGCTGGCGAGCTTTCCCCAAGACGAATCGATGAACTCCGCCGTCATGGCGTGTCACGGATTGCGATTGTTGCAGCAAGATCCTTGGGAATGTCTGGCGTCTTTCATTCTTTCCTCCACCAAGCAAATTGTGCAAATCCGCCAGATCGTATCCCTGCTTTGCAAAGGTTATGGAGAACCCGTGGCAGTTCCGCCCGGCCATCCTCCTGCCTTTGCATTTCCTTCCCCTGCCCGCCTTGCTGAAACCACTGAAGCGGAATTGCGGGATTGCAAGATGGGCTTCCGCGCTCCGTATCTTTTGAAAACCGCCCGGATCATTGCAACTGGACAACTCGATTTAGATGGACTCCGTCAAATGAGCGTGGAAAGAGCGCGCGCTGAATTGCTCCAATTGCCCGGTGTAGGTAGAAAAATAGCTGACTGTGTTTTGCTTTTCGCGTATGGCTTTCAATCCGCATTCCCGGTCGATGTCTGGATAATGAAAGCCTTGCGCGAACTTTACTTTCCCCGGCGGCGCCTCAGCAACCTCCGGCTACAACGATTTACTGAAACCTATTTTGGACCCAACGCTGGCTATGCCCAACAATACCTTTTCCACTACATGCGCACCCAACGTCCATTGATGCTCTCCAAACCAAAAGCCGGACGCTCCCATTCTGCTGCTTGACCTTTTTCGACAAACTTGATTCCGTGATTCCAATGACCGCCACTTTGGAAGTGCTTTTTGCCCCCGCTGAATTCGCTGCGCTAACCACTCGTGACATGAGTGACACCATCTGTGTGGTGTTCGATATTTTTCGCGCCACGAGCACCATTGTAACCGCCTTGGGACATGGCACTGAAGCGATTATCCCCGTGGCAGAAATTCCCGAAGCATTGGCATTACGGAATAAGCACCCTCATATTTTATTGGCAGGCGAGCGCGACGGCTTGCGCATTCAGGCAAATCTCACAGGTGGAGTAGAATTTGATCTTGGCAACTCTCCGCGCGAATTCACACCTGCAAGAATCAGTGATAAAACCATTGCTCTATCCACAACGAATGGCTCGCGCGCTTTGCGTGCCTGTTCCGGAGCCCAGGCGGTCTTGGTCGGCTCCTTCCTGAATCTAAGTGCCACTGCAAGTTTTCTGAAAGGACAAAAGCCCGGGCATCTGTTGCTCGTCTGTAGCGGCACGGGCGATGAGGTCGCTTATGAAGACGTGTTAGGTGCTGGCGCGCTGGTTGATTTACTTTGGCCGGGTTATTCCAAGCAACAAATCACAGATTCGGCCAGCATGGCACATCAAATCTATCAGCAACATTCTGACGATCTGATGAGCGTCGTAAAGCATTCACGCAATGGCCGTCGGTTACTGGCAATTCCAGAATTGCGCGCAGATGTGGCCTGGTGTCTCCAACAAAATATATTTTCGTTGGTAGCAAAAATGGATAAAGACGGGAAGATTAAAGCCGCCTCCGTATAAATCTTTTCGAAAGTAAACAGCTTTCGAACTCAGCCCTTGCGGCGCAGGGAGCGGCGGGTGGCCCAGAGACCACTCAGGCCCAGGCCCAGGAGGGCCCAGGTGCCCGGTTCGGGCACGGCCGTGATGGTCATGCTCCAACTGATCAG
>JAQGPC010000253.1 GCA_028293285.1 Pedosphaera sp. | reverse complement strand
GCACTGTCACTGTCGAGATTGCCAGCAATCCAGCGGAGGTCCGTTTTCGTCTTTCGTGATCGTGCCGACGGAAGCTTTCAAGCTCTTGCAAGGCTCACTACGCTTCCATGCCTCGCCCAGTGAGATGGGTGGCCAGACCCGTCGGGGCTTTTGCCCTGAATGCGGCTCGCCGATTCTGGGCAAGCCCGACTCGGTCCCTCACCTTGTCGCGATCAGAACGGCGAGCCTGGATGATCCGAGCTGGTTCAACCCGCAAGTAGAAGTGTGGACATCAGACGCGCATCCGTGGGACCAAATGAATCCCGCGTTGCCAAAGTTTGAAAAGTATCCTCCGTTTGGAGATTAAGCCGTGCTCAGGAACGGAGTGGGCGTTGGTGGATAATTGCCGGATAGAATTAATGATTCGTTTGTGTGCTGTTAAACCGTAACGCGCGCAAGCAGGGCAAACTTTTTTAGGCTCGAAGTCATTTGACCAACCTGATTTTAAAAACACTTGCCATTGAGTCAGTGAATCAAGAATCTTTGCGGCATGAATCCGGCCGACGGTAGCAAACTTGAGAAGGCATCACGTGCGGGTGACGCCAAGGTCATCCAGCAATTGCTTCCCAAAATTGATGTCAAACAACCCGCTGACAAAGCCTGGCTGGATGGTTCGTTGGAACAGGCGGTTTATGGCAAATCAGTCGAGGCGGTTGAACTTCTGCTCAAGAGCGGGGCGAATCCCAACCAAAACACCTCCAGCGGGACGCTATTGGCATATCCGGCCGGGAATGGTGATTTGCCGATGGTCAAATGTCTGGTGAAAGGCGGTGCCAACTACAATCGCGTGTTCAAGCGGGAGACGGCCCTGTCAGACGCATTGGCTTATTCACAAGTCCCCGTCATTGAATATCTGGAGAAGCTGGGGGCGTATTCCCCGCCTGACATCACTTTGTTTTTTGCCTGTGCCAATGGCGATATTAAACGGGCAAAGAAAGCGCTGACCGCAGGAGCTGATGTTGAAAAGACCGGGGGGACGTTTGGAGAAACTCCGCTCATGGCAGCAGCCAGGAAAGGGCAAGTTGAAGCGGTTAAGTTACTGCTCAAGCATGGGGCGAATCCCAACCAACGCAAGGGGGGCCAATCTGTGTTGTTTGGTGCGATCAAATACGGGAAAAATCTGGAGGTCTTTGAACTGCTGGTTGCCGCCGGTGCGAATATTCATGCGAAATACTATGGGGAAACCTTGCTCATGACGGCAGCCCAAGCGGGTTGTCTTCCCCTCGTCAAGCGGTTGGTGGAGCTCGGCATAAAAGTCAATCCGCGCGATAAGAACGTCGGGGCGACGGCTCTGGATGTTGCCAAGATGCACAAACACAAGGAGGTGGTTGCCTATTTGAACAGCATTGGCGCAAAGGCAGACCGGGACGCCTGTCGCGCAATGATGAAGGCATTGTCAAAGGAATATGGCGGCAAACCGGACGAACATTCAGACGGTTTCCTGTTGAACTCAAAATTTATTGGAAACGTATGTCAATTCCATGCTTATCCAGGCACGACGGTGGCGGCGGTTTACAAATTGAGATATAAGGATGCCGAGCTTAAGCACGCGCACATACCTGGTTTGATCTTTGGAGGAGAAGTGCAATCAACCAATCACCTCACAAAGCCGGGCAAAAAGGTCGCAGTAAAAACTGCCGGCAAATTTTTGGGGATTCAAGTGCGGCGGGCAGCGGGCAAAAAAGCTGTTCCTGAAAAATACATCATGGATTTTTGCAGACGGCACAAGGGCTTCTTTAGTCAATTGAATTTAGCCAGCTTGGAGCAAGTGGGAATCACTTCAGAAGCTGCCCGCTTTTTCTGGACGGGAACCGACATCAAAACAATTCTTCCCCGGCTGAGAATGTTTGAGCGTTTTCTTCGGGAGATTTCGCATCCACCGGAACCGGAACGCAGACTGTTTGAGAATGAATGGTTGCTCAAGCCGGCTCCAAAAACCAGCGGCGTGAAACCAGTTGTCGTGCATACTTTAGGCGGTGCTTTGGACAGGCCGGTCTTTTGTCCGCATTGCGGACTCGCGACCAATTTGATGGCGCAAATTGATTTGGCCGATCCGCTGTTGCCGAAAAATCCGCTCGGCTCTCGCAAGCTGCCGGTATTTTGGTGCATGAATTGTTTGGAATGGGATCCTACTTTTTTCGACCTGTCCAGTCCGACTCTGAAGGCCATTGTTGTCCAAGGCAAAGCGGCAAAAGCTGAAAAAGATCAAACTGGCGAGGAGGATTTGCCGGAATGCCGCGTGATGTTGGTCCCGGTTCCGAAGGGCAGGAAGGCGGGGCACAAAAGCAAAATCGGCGGTTCGCCAAAGTGGATTCAATCGGAGTCAACGCCGGATTGTCCGAAGTGCGAGAAGTCGATGGCCTTTGTGCTCCAGTTGGCCAGCGATTCGCGCATTTCCTATTGTGATATGGGGATACTTTATGCCTTTGCCTGTTCTGATTGCAAGGCAACAGCCTCGTTGATTCAATCGCATTAACCGGCCTAACTCACCACCAGGTCAAGCTTTTGCAAACAAATTCGCACCATCTTGAAGCCGTTTTGGGCAAAGATGAAAGCGAACGAGGATTTTAAATCTTCTGCAAGCAGTGGGTTCCATACGGAATAGAATTTTCTGACGCCTCGCTATTCCCTTCGCTCTCGTTCTATGATGCTGGCAGATGTTTTCTAACCGCTTGCTTCAAACCGTCGCTTTAATTGCACTGCTGCCTCTTTCCCTGTGCGGGGCAGGTCACCCTTTGCCTGCACTCCTCCTGGATTCGCCGACGCTTACGGCCTCCGAGAAATTCGTGCTCGCGCAAGTCGCCCTTGGAAAATCTGCCGACCTCAACAGACAATTTACGGATGAGACCAATCGCGTTTTGCGTGCCGCATTTATCGAGGCGCTCTTGACGCAGACCGGCACCAACGTTCATCGCAACGGCTTTGCCATCGCCCACGCCGTCATCCTCGACGCACTTGATCTCCACAATGCCGAGGTGCATTCCGAAACCCGCCTCGCTGAATGCCGGTTTGCCGGAGCCGTAAACTTTTCCAAGAGCATTTTTGAAAACGGTTTGTCGCTGGCCGGTTCCGCCTTCGGCGGGCCGGCGAATTTTTCTTCCATGAAGATTGGACGCGTTGCCGACTTCGACCAGATCTGCTTTGGCGCGGAAGTGAATGCCGCACAACTGGAGATCACCGGCGTATTCACCGCGCATGAAGCGCACTTCAACAGCACTACTGACATGGTTGATTTTACGAGTCTGAAAACCGGCGGCGATGCCTTCTTTTCCCACGCCACCTTTGCGGGCCCGGTTACCTTTCAATCCGCGCACATTGCCGAGAACTGGCGTTTTGATGGAAGCCTCTTCACCAACCTCGCTGCCCTCGTCAACCTGGAAGAGGTGAAGGTGGGCGCCGCTACCACCTTTGTCGGTTGCCGCTTTGCCGGTTACGTGTCGTTCAGGGATGCGCGGTTTGCCGCGCTTGATTTCTCCAAAGTCACCTGGCCTGCCCTGCACGATGACAGCCCATGGCTATGGCTCAACGGCATGACTTACGGGCGCATCAGCGCCGGATCGGAAAAAGATTCCTGGCAGAACTTGTACAACCTGGTCGAGCGCACCGCCCACGGCTCGGCCTATTCCGCCGATGTCTTTGCCCGGCTTGATGACTACTATCTTCATCTTGGATACCCACGCCAGGCGAACATCTTTTTTCGCGCCCAAAAAAAGCGCGAACGCGAGGAAGTCTTAAGCGGCCCTTCCTGGGTCTGGAGTTTCTTTCTCGAACAATTTGTCGGCTACGGTCGCAGCCCGGAGCGCGCCATCTTCTGGAGTGTGGCCATCATCGGAATCGGTTGCGTGATGTTTCGACCCAATCGCATGGAGCCGCAAAAGCCTGAATACACCGGGCGCAAATACAGCCCGTTTTGGTATAGTGTGGATGTTTACCTGCCCATCATCAAATTACACGACGCCGAGATCTGGAAACCAAAGGAGGAATACGTTCTGTCCCATGTCTGGCGTCGCATCCACACTGTTCTCGGTTGGGCACTTATCCCCATCGCCATTGCCGCGTGGACTGGGATGTTTTCTCACTAGCTCACTAGATTGTGACAGCACGGAGGGCGTTGGTTTGTCAGTTTCATTGCTGCCGCCTCTAATCCGCTGTAGCTATTTCGCCCAAGTTTCTTCTTATGAAATCACTAGGAGGCAATTTCCCGTGCGCCGCCAAGAAATCCACGGATAAAACATCCGGTGAAATGAATCTCCCTTATGCAAAAGACTAATTGATTGTATCACTGAAATATGAAACTTTGTCAGTATGCCCAATTCATTTCTGGCCCGTAATGTCGTGATGCGCATACGAATCGTTGTCCTCCTGGCGGGGCTTTGGTTCGCAATGACAATTTCTTCATCAGCCCAGGAGTTTCGGGCGGCCTGGGCGGATGTGTTTCATGTCGGAATGAGTAGCACCACCGAAGTGGATAACATGGTTTCGACCTTGGTTTCCGGTCACTACAATGTTGTCATTGTTCAGGTGCTCGGGTACATGGACAATGCAGTTGGGGCTTCGCACGGCGCCCACTGGAAATCAAACATTCTTCCCTGGTCGAGTCGCGTTAAATCCACTTTTGATCCGCTCGCGTATCTTTGTCAGCAGGCGCATGCGAACGGCATTGAAGTTCACGCCTGGCTTGGCGGCAGCGGCGCGGCGATGTATCGCGTTTCCACCTCTTTCCCACCCGCCGGCAACACTACCCTGGCCAATCACCCCGAATGGTTTATCGCGCCTTTGACCAATAGCGAAAGTGGGGCACCTGTGCTCGTCGATGGAAGTTACGCCTTGGATATGGGTTCTCCCGATGTGCAGGAATACATCGTCAGCATCGTGCGCGAACTGGTGACCAACTATCCGATTGATGGCATCAACTGGGATGACGAGCTTAACACCACGGGGTACAACGTGGGTTTCGGTTACCCTGCTTACAGCCAGGCTAATTATCCCCGTTCCGGCCTAGCCCGTTATCGCGTTAATACCGGCACTGTTGGCACACCGGCTAATACGGACGCTGCTTGGTCCAACTATCGTCGCCGCTACAAGAATGAATTGATGGCTCGGGTCCAGGCCGAGATGCAATCCATCAAAACAAATCCCCGCCAGCCATTGCGTCATACCACGGCGGCGCTGGCCTACAGTCCGGTGCCGAGTTCCTGCAACTTCGTTGGATCCATTCCCTACACCTATTTCTGCGATTGGGCCAGCATGCTGCAAAATGGTTGGGTGGATGCTGTGATTCCCCAGACGTACAGCCTCAGCACATTTACCAACTGGGCCAACCTTAGCGCTTCCTGTTGGCAATATAACCGGCAGATTTTCCCCGGCATTGGCGCTTACCTCAACACCGATGCCAGCATTGCCAACATGATTAATCACACCCGCAGCAAGGGACTCAAAGGCAACGCGACCTATTCCTATGTTATGCCCACTTCGGCCAGTGGTAGTGGCAGTGGCTGGTGGGCCTATGCCGCCGCGAATGTTTATACCGACGTCGTCTCCACGCCCCCCATGCCCTGGCGCGATCCCGCCACTGCCACTGAGGGCATTGTGTGGGGACGCGTCAAGGACAACAACACCGGCCTTTATGTGGATGACGCCACGGTGACGGTGACCGGGGGTTCGACCGTGAAGACGGACGGCAATGGCTATTACGTTGCCACGCTGGTTCCCGCCACGGCGGGCGGCACGGCCCATTTAACGACTGCCAGCAAGACCGGCGCGGTCTCGCAATCAACCAATGCGGTTGCCCTTGCCGGTGACGTCGTTCGTTATGATTTTCTGCTCAATGCCGGGCCCAGCTCGCCAGTTGCGCCCAGTGGCTTGACCGCGACGGCAGTGAGCACTTCGCAGATCAATCTTGCGTGGACGGACAATGCCACCAATGAAACCGCTTATGTCATCGCGCGCAGCATCATTTCCGGGGGGGGCTATACGGACATCGCCACCCTTGCGACCAACTCGGCCGGCTACACGAATACTGGTTTAGTTGGCGCAACGACTTATTATTACGTCGTACGCGCCACGAATGCGGCGGGAGCATCGACTAATTCAGCCCAGGCAAGCGCCACCACCTTCACGAATTCTGCGCCGGTGATTACGCTTCAGCCGCAAAATCAAAGCGTGGTCATAAGCAACAGCGCCACCTTTTCGGTGACGGCAGCGGGCGCGGCACCGCTCAGTTTTCAATGGCGTTTTAATGGCATCGCGATTTCCAGTGCCAGCTCCAGCAGTTTCACCTTGAACACCGCTCAATATTCCAATGGCGGAAATTATTCCGTGATGGTGAGCAACAGTTTTGGTTCGGTGTTGAGTTCCAACGCTATGCTGACTGTACTGACCGCCCGTCCCACGATCCAACTTACCAACATCTGGAACATCCAGGCCGGTTCGCGCACTTACGTGACTTCCAACAACACAGAGCGCGGTATCTGCCTGAATCCGTTGACCAGCCATGTGTTGCTCGTCAGCCGGTCGGCGCTGATTTCCGGCAATCTTGGAATTTTTGTGCTTGATGCCAATACCGGAACCCAGGTTGGCACCATGAACACGAGCGGGGTCGCCAACTCCGCCACGTTTGTGCTTAACAAAATTGAGGTCGCCGATGACGGAGTGATTTATGGAGCCAACCTCACCACGGCTAGCGGCACATCGCCATTCGTTATTTATCGTTGGGCCGGTGAAGGGGCGACTGCAACCGTGGCTTATTCCGGTGCTCCCGATGGCGGAACAACGGTGCGTTGGGGCGATAGTTTTTCCGTGGCAGGCGCAGGCGTGAATACGCGGATTCTGGCTTCAGGTTCCGGCGCGACGAGCGCCATTTTGTTCACCACCAGCGACGGCACAAATTTTGTCGCGAACAAAATCAATCCGACTGTCGCGGTGCCGGCGGCTGAGTTTTCGCGAGGCCTGCACTTGCTGGGAACCAACACGTTTTACAGCAAGAATCGCGGCGACAATGCGTGCAAAATTTACAATTATAATGTTGCGGCCAATAGCGCCTCGGCCAGCAGTGACGTTGCACCGCTGGATATGAACATGCTCGCCATTTCCATGGTCACGAATTATAGCCTGCTCGCCGGCGTTATTGATGACAACAGCACCAGCAACTCCGGGCATAGCGTGAAAGTTTACGACATCTCAGCGCCCGCTTCGCCGTTGGTGGTTTCGAATTTTTATTTTCTACCTTTTGGTACGGGCACGAATAGCAGTAATTCCAATTTTGGCGGAGCAGTGGACACGGACGGCACGCGGATCGTGGCGCTCGACACGCAAAATGGTGTGGTCGCTTTGCAGATCCTGGTGAACAACCCGCCGCCAAGAATCAATGCGTTGGCCGTGCTGCCGGACAATCATCGGCAGTTTCAACTTAATGTTGATCCGGGAAATTTTTTCATTCAGGGCAGCTCGGATTTCAGCAACTGGCTTGATCTCGTGGTGATACGCACGAACGGGCTTTTTGAAGTAATCGATCCCGTGACGAATTCGCCGATGCGCGTCTATCGCACAAAAAACTAGTCGTAATAGGCGCGGCGGCGCGGGGGTGCGGGAGTGCTTGTCCTTTGCGGGGTAATTGACCAATCTGGCGAGGGTGAAGGCATCGATTCACACGGGTTGGTTGAGACTGGTGCTGGCATTCCTCAGTGGAATGTTGCTGGCGGCGGCGTTTCCGAATTTCAATTTATTCTGGCTCGTATGGCTGGCACCGGGACTGATGCTTTGGACGACGCGCGGTGTGATGGCGAAGTCAGGATCGGCGCAATGGCAGCATGCGGAGAGTGCGTTATTCCGGGCGGTGGAGAATGGCGTGCCGTTGGTGCGTTGCGCGAATAATGGATTGACCTGTTGGATGGATGCGCAGGGGCGGTTGCATGATGTTTATTTTGCGGGGTCTAAAAATATTTACCAGGAGGGTTATAAGATTGTGGAAGTGCCGCTGGGGGCGAATCGTGGAAGGACGATTTACAATCGTTATGGTGATTGGTTTGGGTGGGGGTGTGGTGGGGGTGGTGAAACGAAAATTCGTTAAAGGATAATGAAGAATCCATTGCAAGAACAAGATTGGTGGGGCGTGGCATTCTCAGCATGGCATGCCTGGATCTAGCTGCGGCGCGGTGAGGACACCACGCCCCGCCCACCTGTAGAAAGTCCATGTGGCTTTGCTTATTATAGAATTCATCGTGCATTCCGAGACAGGCAAGATGCCTGTCCTACTTACCAGATCACGTCGACTCCAAACGAAGGGGCAATTTGTAATACCCAAGTTTCTGATTAGCGTTTAAAAAATTCGCGAAAGTAAATCAGGCGGTGGCCCATTTCGGGCAGCGGCGCCAAGGAGGTGGGGGTAGGAAGTTGTTGGGCCGCAGACAAATGATGGAAAGCGTTTGTCTGCGGAGACGACGAGAGATTAATTGTAAGCTTGTAATTCGGTGTAATTGAGGATTCAGTAAGGACATCACAAGGACGGCTGATTTAAGATTTTTAACCCTGAACAAAAAGCAAAAAAAGTATTTATGAAGAAACTGACAATGGTTGTTTCCCTAGTGGCAGCGACTGGATGCATTTTACTCGCTGGCTGCTCGAAATCGAAGGAGGCGAAGTCTGAATCCAAGAGTGGGACGGAGAAGGCGACAGCAGAGCAATCGAACGAGCCGGTGGAATTGAAAGTAAAATGGCAGGTGGGCAAGCGCTACCTGCAGCGGATGGATATGACCCAGGGAACGGAATCCAGTGTACCGAACATGCCACAGCCGGTGAAAACCGAAACGAAGCAGTCGCAGGAATATGCGGTTTCGTCATTGAAAGAGTTGACGGGAGGCGGACAGGAATTGGAGATGGAATTTGTGAGCCAGAAAATGTCAACGAAGATAGGCGACCGGGAGATCATGGGTTTTGATTCAGCGAGTGATGCCAAGGATGATGGCAGCAATCCCAGTGCGACGGCCCTTCGGCGAATGGTCGGAGCCAAGTTGAAGTTTCAAACGGACACGCAAGGGAAGGTGGTCAAGGTGGAAGGAACCAAGGAGTTGATGACGAAGGTCACTGCCGGGAGCGCGCCGCAGATGCAGCAGATGTTCAAGGGAATGTTCAACGATGAGATGCTGAAGCATATGGTGAGCCTGCAAGGGTTGCCGGACAAGGCGGTGAAGGTGGGGGATAGCTGGCCGTTAACCACAGAAATAGATATGCCAATGGTGGGAACACTGGTGACCAAGATGAATTACACGTTCACCGGCTGGGAGCAGCATGATAAGAAGAAATGTGCAGTGATTACATTTACTGGAGATATCGCGAGCAAGCCGGGTGCGCCTCAGACTGCCGGGATGACCATCAACATTGATAGCGGGAAATCGAGCGGCAAAAGTTGGTTCGATCCGGCTGCGGGAATGTCGTTGGGAAGCGACGTTGATCAAAGCATGACCATGAAGATGAAGTTGCAGGGAAAGGATATTTCCACGGCGTTGAACCAGAAGATCGTCATGAAGTTGGTGGAAGTGGCGGATGTGGGGAAGTGAGTGGGTGAGTGGGTGAGTGGGTGAGTGGGTGAGTGGGTGAGTGGGTGAGTGGGTGAGTGGGTGAGTGGGAAGGCATTGTAATGATTTATGAAGCTTAAAATTATTCTGATCATTTCCATTGGTTTAAACGTGGCGCTGGGCATGGGGTATCTGGCGAAGAACAGGCAGTCGTCCGTAGAGGGGGCGTCGGATGCCGGCGCTGGGACGAATGGTTTGCTGCATCTGGCTGGGAAGAAGGCTGGCACGCAAGTGGTAACGAATGAGGTGGCGCATAAGTTTGATTGGCGGTTGGTGGAGTCGGAGGATTACAAGAAGTATATCGCCAATTTGAGGTCGATTGGTTGTCCAGAGGAGACGATTCGGGACATCATCATTGCGGACGTGAACAAGTTGTTTGAATCGCGGGCGAAGGAATTGAAGCCGAAGCAGCAGTTCAAATACTGGCAGACGGGGATGCAGATGTTTTCCGGCATTATGGATGAGGAGAAGATCAAGCAACAGCAGGCGTTGAGCCAGGAGAAGCGCGCTTTGCTCAAGGAACTGCTGGGGGTTGAGCCCGAGGAGAAGATGGATTTGAACGCGATGTTTGGCGGGGCCAATCCATTCGAGGCGATGCTCGATTTCCTGACTCCAGCCAAGCAGACGAAGGTGATGGAGATCTATCAAAAGTACCAGGCCCGGGCGATGAAAACTTTTTCCAATGGGTCGCCGGATGCGGAGGACATGAAGGAAGTGCGCAAGGTCAAGAAGGAGATGGATGCGGAGTTGGCCGGCGTCCTGACGCCGGAGGAGAAAGATGGTTTTGATTTGCGGATGTCCGACACGGCAATGAGTATGCGGATGCAATTGACCGGGTTCGAGCCGAGTGAGCAGGAGTTCAAAGAGATGTTCAAATTGAAGAAGAAGTTTGATGATGATTACGGGGATTTTGATTACGGCACATCAGACAAGGCGGAACAGGAAAAAAGAAAAACCGCCGAGGAGGAAATGAAGTCTCAAATGAAGCAGTCCCTGGGAGAGGGGAGATACGCGGAATATGAGCGGGCGCAGGATTATACTTATCAGGGAATCGCCAAGGTGGTGGAGCGCCAGGGGTTGCCGAAAGAATCGGCGGTGAAAGTTTATGACATGAAGAAGGCGGTGGATGAGCAAGTAAAAGCCTTGCGGGCGGACAAAACAAAGGCGAAGGAGGACCGGACGGCGGCGTTGCAGCAGATTCGCAATGAGACGGAGCGATCAATGCGGGAGGTTTTGGGGGACGCGGGTTTTCAGTCTTATCAAAAGCAAGCGCATTGGCTGAATCAGATTAGTCCGGCGGTGAAGAGCGAATGATAGGAAGTGAGTGGGTGGGGATAGGAGGTATGTGAGTGAGTGCGAAAGTGGGTAGGTGTGTTGAGGGGCGGTCGGTTATTCGATGGGCCTGAAGAGGTGAAATTTTTTTGAAAACGGATTAAGATTAAGAGAGGAAAGTTACTGGGAGTATTCTAATCCAGCTTCCGTCCAATCCA
>JAQGPC010000250.1 GCA_028293285.1 Pedosphaera sp. | reverse complement strand
GCTTGGTTTCAAGATTGCGGCGTTCCCGGTGCAGATTTGGGCGCCGGATGTGTATCAAGGTTCGCCTGCACCGACGACGGCGTTTCTGGCGGTGGGTTCGAAGGCGGCGGGATTTGTGCTGTTGTTGCGAGTGCTGTTCAATGCGGTGCCAGCCATCACGGCGCAGTGGACCACGCTGCTGATTGGCATTGCAATGGTCACGATTCTTTATGGCAACCTGGCGGCGATTCCACAACGGAACATCAAGCGGTTGCTGGGTTACTCGAGCATTGCCAATGCCGGTTACATGCTGATGGGCATTGCGGCAATGAGTGCGAGCGGGCAATCGGCGATTCTTTATTACCTGGGTGGTTATCTGTTCACGGTGCTGGCGGCGTTCACGGTCATTTGTTTGGTGATGCGCAATGTGGACGGGGAAGATATCAGTTCGCTGGCGGGATTGAACCAGCGTTCGCCATTGCTGGCCACCACGATGACGATGGCGATGGTGTCGCTGGCGGGCATTCCGCCGTTGGCGGGATTCTTTGGGAAGTTTTTACTTTTGAAGGCAGTCGTGGAAAAAGGGGCGGGTAATTCCGCTTATTATTGGCTCGCGGCGGTTGCGCTCTTTGGTGTGATTGTTTCGATTTATTATTACTTTGGCGTAGTGCGGGCGATTTATTGGTCCAAGGATGCACGCGATCTTTCGCCCATTAAAATTTCCGTGCCGATTACGGTCACAGTTTATGCATGCGTGATCGGGATGCTTTATCTGGGCCTGTTACCAAATGGGATGGTGAAGCGGACGGTTGAGGCGGCGAAGTCAGTAGCACCGAAGTCGGCGGCAGTTGCGAAGATGTAGTCTGTTGGTTAAGGGTCGGACTTCACAAAAATTTTGTTTGGTTTTCCGGCGATGTTGCCTGGGAGAGCGAAGATGAATCTTACTCGATAATTTTTCCAAGCTGGACAAGGGACGATGTCAGGGCTTCGTGGGAACTCAGCCCTTCGAATATTGACTGAAAAGCAGTCTGCCGCAGTTTAAATAAGGAGTTGACACTGTTTGTTTAAGTGTATTAATGTATTAATACACTATAGAACGATTGCGCGTTTTTAACAGGCGGAAGATATCATGCAAATTGTAATAAATCCGACAGATGGTGTGCCGATCTATATGCAGATCGTCAATCAGGTGAAGTATTTGGTGGCTTCGGGGCGGTTGGCGGCAGGTGAGGAAATTCCGCCCATGCGGGTGCTGGCGGAGCAACTGGTAATTAATCCCAACACCGTTGCGCGCGCCTACCTGGAATTGGAGCGTGCGGGTATCGTCACCAAGCGTCATGGGTCGGGAACCTATGTTTCGGAAACGCCTTCGCCACTTTCCCGTCGCGAGAAATTCAAGGTCTTGTCGCAACGCGTGGATACGCTGCTGGTCGAAGCGGGGCATCTAGACATTGGTCTGGACGAGGTGGTGGAACTGGTGCGCGAACGGCACGAAAGCATTCACGCGGAATCGAAGAAATGAAATTTCCTTCACCGTCATCCGCTGAGGCTGTGGTCGCGATCACGGAATTGTCCCGTCGATTTGGTGCCAAGGCGGCGCTGAATGATGTGTCGTTGTATGTTCCGCGAGGGAGTGTATTTGGATTGGTGGGAGAAAACGGGGCGGGCAAAACCACCTTGATCAAACATATTCTTGGCTTATTGCAGGCAGAAGCGGGGAGCGTCCGGGTGTTTGGGTTGGATCCGGTGGCTGATCCAGTGGGAGTGCTGGGGCGCATTGGTTATTTGTCCGAGCAGCCGGATTTGCCGGGCTGGATGCGCGTGGATGAATTGTTGCGCTACACGCAGGCTTTTTATCCGAAGTGGGACGCGGCTTACGCGGAAAAATTGCGGGAACAATTCGGGCTGCCTCCGGCGGCGCGACTCAAAACACTTTCCAAAGGCCAGCAGGCGAAGGCGGGTTTGCTCGCGGCACAGGCGCATCGGCCGGAATTGCTGCTACTGGACGAACCGAGTTCGGGACTGGACCCGATTGTGCGGCGGGACATTTTGGAGGCGGTGATTCGCACGGTGGCGGATGAAGGGCGGACAGTATTTTTCTCGTCGCACTTGCTGGAGGAAATTGAGCGGGTTTCGGATTACGTGGCGATGTTGCACCAGGGGAAATTGGTGTTGTGCGGTTCGCTGGATGAAATTAAGGGACAGCATCGAAGTTTTACTTTGCGTTTTGCCACGGCTCAAGCGAGCCCGCCGACTATTGCGGGTGCTTTGAGCATCACGGGGGTGGGGAGAGAATGGGCGGTGATGTGCAATGGGGCTCGAAATGAACTGCCCGACATCACCGCCCGGCTTGGCGCCGAGATCGTGGCTGAGCATGCACCTTCGCTGAATGAAATTTTCGTGGCGCATGCCGGGGTGGCAACTTCCGACCAACCCGCGGCGAAGCAACCTACTCTTGATTAATTATGCGTTCACCGGGCGTGGCATTGGCTTGGGAAATATGGCGGCAGGGCCGCCGGTGGGCGTGGTGCGTAGCGGGGATCATTGCGGTGTGTTCACTGGTCGCTGTCGTGATTCCCGACAAGCAGTCAGTGTTGGAAAATCTGGAGGGGCTTTTTGTTTTTCTGATGATTTGGACGATGATTTTGGTGTTCGGAGTTTTTCATTACGCGGAATTTAATCCCAGGAAGAATTGGCATGGTTTTCCGTATCGGAATTTTGTATTGCCGGTGCCGACTTGGATGTTGGTGGCGGTTCCGATGTTTCTTGGTTTGATTTCCGTGGAATTGGTTTATGTGGCGTGGGCAAAACTTGTGTTTTCTCCGTTGGGAAGAAGCATCGGCTTCTGGCCGGCGGCGGCTCTGGGTTCGGGAATTATTTGTTATCAAGCATTGGTCTGGAGTCTGGCGGGATTTCGAATCGCTCGCATGGTAGTTCTGGTGCTGGCAGGAATTATATTTCTGCAACTTACACTGATGCCTTTTGCGGCTGAACTTTTTAACATGGAGCAGGCCAGAGTCGTCACCGCTTTGACCGTTGCATTCCCGGGACTGGCAATTGTCGCTTTTTTGGGCGGATGGTTTTCGGTGGAGAAACAACGGCGTGGGGGTGGTCGTGGGCGGGGATGGTTGAAGGCGCGGATTGGACAGTTCATTGATGCAATGCCGCGACGTCGGAAGGGTTTTGGTTCTTCGGCGGAGGCGCAGTTTTGGTTTGAATGGCGGCGCGCGGGATTGTTGCTGCCGATTTGTGTGGGAGCTGTGCTGCTGATGATCTTTGGTCCGGTATCATGGTTCACGCGAAGTGATGCAGACGCGACTTTATGGACACTAGGATGGGCGCTCGGTCTGCCGATCCTTCTGGCGGTAAACATTGGCAAAGGTTTTGTGAAGCCGGATTTTTGGTCGGGAGATATTGCGCTTGCACCGTTCGTGGCAGTGCGGCCTTTGGCATCGGGTGAATGGGTGGTGACTAAAATGAAAGTGGCTGCTCTGGGTGTAGTTATCGCCTGGCTGCTGGTGCTCGCCTTCCTAAGCTTATGGCTGCCGCTTTGGGCGAATTGCACGCAACTCAAAGAATTATGGGATACGTTCATCGTTTTGCATAATCCGCTTTCAGCAGGTGTGATTTTGATTTTACTGGTGATGCTGGCGATGGTTCTGACGTGGCGAGGCATGGTCGGCGGTTTGTGGTTGGGACTTTCAGGGAATAAAAAACTTTATGTTGGCGCTGCCGGCACACATGCCGTGGTCCTGATAGTGGTGATATTGGGCATTACGTTTTGGTTGAAACATTTTCAATGGCGGGAACTGGAGCGGTATGTGTCGTGGCTTGGGTGGGGACTGACCATTGCCGTTATGTGCAAATTATGGCTGGCGGTTTTTTCCTGGAATAAAATCAGTGCGGGACGGGTAGGGAGATATGCGTTGATCTGGGCGGTGGGCACCGGTGGTTTGGTTGCTTTAGTCATGCTGGTTTGCCCCAATGTTTTTTGGCTGAAGCATTTGTTGATTTTGGCGGCGCTGCTGCCGGTGCCGTTGGCGCGGTTGGGGCTGGCACCGTTGGCACTGGCGAAAAATCGGCATCGGCAATGAACTGAGGTTGAACTGAACTTAAGGAGGCTTATGAAAAACTCGATTGTGGTCCTCTCGGTGGTGATAACGCTGCTGTGCGGTTTTTTGCTCTTCCAAAAGAATCGCGAGGTGGAAGCGGCGCGGGCGCGGATTGCTGCGATAGAACAGAAACGTGCGGCCATGGCTGCTCAAGCCAGCCAACAGGAGCAGAAAAACAGAAGTCTGCGGACGGAGTTGCTGGGAACCCGGGTGGAAGCGCAGGAACTCAGGCGGGAATTGATCAAGCCGACTGACACCAACCAACCGAAGGGTGTCTCGGAAATATTTCGTGAGCAGGCGATGAAGGAGGTGCTTAAAGACGAGGCCAAGGCCGGGATTGCCCGGAATGTCAAAGCGCTGCTCGACTCCGGGTTGGCGCAGCAACTTAAGTTGGATGATAACCAGACGGCGTCGCTTAAGAAATTGTTGACCCAGAAAGGCTCGATTTTTTGGGAGCAATTTCTGGTGCCGATGATGACGGGTGAGGTGGATGAAGCAACCATGCCGGAGGCGGGTAGGGTGGTGAGGCAGGCGCTTGAGGAAAATACAGCTCAACTGCGCGCGCTGCTTGGCGACGACGGCTACGAGACTTATCAGCGGTATGAAAAGACGCAGCCGGATCGTGAACAGGTGAAAAACCTTGGGCCGAAGTTTGCGGAGGCAGGGCAGAGTTTGAGCGCGGAGCAGCAGAGTCAATTGCTGGCGGTCATGGCCGAGGAGCGTGCCAATTTCAAATTCCAATACGATTTGGCTGATCCGTTGAAGTTAAATTTCGATCGGTGGTACGACAATTTTACGGAGGAAAGAATCAACGCCTACAGCCAGGACGCGGAGCAATTGAATGAACAGATTTTTCAACGCGCGAACGCCGTGCTAACGTTGGAACAAGCGGCGTTATTTAAGAAACTCCTGACCCAGCAGTTGCAACAATCCAAACTTACAATGCGCATGACGACGGCGACGTTTGCGAAGCAGCGGTGAGGTTTTATGAGGCGGGTTGGTTCCCGCGCCCCGTCCGGGGCGCAAAAGAGTTGCGGGTTTATCCCGGTGGCCGCGACCATTCCGAGGGTGGAATGGCCTTGCCACCGGCTAATTTCCGTGGCCCCTCCGGGGTCAAAGATTGCTACAAGATTTCGGCGATGCAGATCGTTTTAGGCAGGTTGATAGGGGAGGCTAAATATCGCGCATCTGGACGGCGTCGACGACTTTGTCGCCGGCGGTGATGGAACTGACGATGACGACGTGGCTGTTTTTGCGGATCAGTTTTCGTTCGAGCAAGGTCTGGATGGCGTTCTCGATATTTTTATCCAAATTCGTAGGGTCAAACTTCATGACGAAGGGAACGACGCCCCAGTGCAGGGTGAGTTCTTCCGCAACATCCTTATTTTGGCCGAAGGCGTAGATGGTGGAGAATTTCGGTCGCAGCCAGGAGATGTAGCGGGTCATGCTGCCGCTGCGGATCAGGGAGATGATGGCTGGCGCCCGGAGTTCATTGGCCATGACGACAGCGCTCTTGGCGATCTTTTCGCGCGGGTCGGTCAGTTCGGCATGTTCCCAGTAGTTAGCACCACCGCTATGTTCTGTGCGGTGAGCAATGCGATCCATGGCCTCAATGCATTTCAAGGGATATTTGCCAACGGTGGTTTCGCCGCTGAGCATGATGGCGTCGGCTTGTTCGAAGACGGCATTGGCGACATCGGTCACTTCCGCGCGGGTGGGCATGGGAGAATTAATCATGCTTTCGAGCATGTGGGTGGCGACAATGACGGGACGGCCAATGTGCAGGCAGGACTTTACGATGCGACGCTGGATGATGGGAAGTTCTTCGTAGGGGACTTCGATGCCGAGGTCGCCACGGGCAACCATAATGCCGTCGGCAGTGCGGATGATGGATTCGAGATTTTTGACGGCTTCCTGGTCTTCAATCTTGGCGATGACCATGGGGTGGTGGAGCTTCGATTTGCTCACGAGCTTTTTGAGTTCGCGCACATCCTTGGCGCAACGGACGAACGAGAGGGCGATGTAATCGACAGCGAGTTCAAGGCCGAGTTGGACGTCGGCGATGTCTTTTTCCGTGAGAGCGGGAAGGCTGACTTTGACGCCGGGGAGGTTGATATGGCGACGGCTGCCGAGCTTGCCATCGGTAAGGACTTCGCATTCAACCTTGTTGCCGTTTTTGGCGAGGACTTTCATTTGAATGGCACCATTGTCCACGAGCACAACGTCGCCTACGTTGATGTCGTCGATGAACCCGGCGTAATTGACGTCGACGGAGTTGATTTCCTCGCTCTTGGCACCACGGACAGTGAAAGTGAAGCGTTCGCCGGGATGGAGATTGAGCGCGGTGGGGAGTTCGCCGGTGCGGATGGCGGGGCCCTGGGTATCCATGAGGATGCCGATGCAAACATTGCGGGCGGTGGCGGCTGCCCGGATGTCCTTGACCACGCGGCGGGTCCAATCATGGGTGCCGTGGGACATGTTGAGACGGAAGATGTTCAGGCCGACGTCAATGAGGCGGCCGATCATTTCCGGTGATTCTGTGGCGGGGCCGAGGGTGGCGATAATTTTGGTTTTTCTCATGTGAGTCGAACCGAGGTTCGTTGACGATGTATTAAAGAGATTTATAGTGAAGGGTAAAGGAAGAAGCTTTGAAGCCAGATCATAAATATCCGCAGCGGCGCGGGGGAAAAATAGAGGGAAAACGGAAACTGCCTCAAAAGAAGGAAGGCGACCGATCTTTTGGCTTGTCACGTCGTTGTTCGTTGGTCACAGCCCCATTTGGGGGCTGCTCCCTCCTCACGCCTAGTGGCAAACCAAAATCTCTGGTCGCGCCATCTGCGGGCTATTTATGAACTGGCTTCTCCATGAAAACTTATAAATGAACTTGATATTTGGTGGATGGAGTCGCATATATACCACCACTAAAACTAATTTTATGGCTGATATTGCAAATCGTTACCCCGAAAACACGACCGGCAAATTTTACGTTGATAACCAGTGCATCGACTGTGACCTGTGCCGCGAAACTGCCCCGGACAATTTTACCCGCAACGATGACGGCGGTTATTCCTACGTTTACAAGCAACCGGCTTCGGCGGAAGAAGAAGCGCGCTGCAAGGAAGCCATGGAAGGCTGCCCGGTGGAAGCCATTGGGAATAATGGGGAGTAGGATTGGTTGACGGTTGGATTTTTGACCCGCAGGCGGAAGCGCTTGCGGGTTTTTTGTTTATATCTGGGGCATGCTTTTCATCTGCCGATGGGTTGACATTGATGCGCCGTGAACGGCGCGCTCCATTGGGAGGTGTGGAAGCATTTAAGAATTTTGGTCGTTTAATATTGCTGCGCCCGAGGACGGTTGCTCTCCGAAGAATGGGCGAAACGGCAGATTTGAAAATCTACGCTACGGGTAAAGGTTGCTGCGATTCGTTATTTTACCAGGGATTAATTAGATTCTCCTTACGTCGAATCCTACGATAGTTAATGACGGATGAAGACTCATCACCGCAGTCGTGGGTCAGGTCGTCGCATGCGGGACGGGCGTTTTCGGCTACGATTTTAGGAGGGTGCGGCGGAGGAGTTCGAGGGCTTGGTGGCAAGTGACTTGTTTGAAGGTGGGGCGGTCGAAACGGTTGACGGGGTTCAATACGAAGGTGTGTTTGGGGGTGGCCAAGGCGATGAAGGCGGTGCCGACGGGTTTGGTTTCGGTGCCGCCGGTGGGGCCGGCAATGCCAGTGACGGCGATGGCATAGTCGGCACCCATGCGCTGGCGCGCGCCTTCGGCCATTTCGCGGACGACGGGTTCGCTGACGGCTCCGTGTTGCGCGAGGGTTTCGGCGCGGACGCCTAAAAGATTTTGTTTGGATTCGTTGCTGTAGGTGACGAGTCCGCCAAGGAAAACGGCGGAGGAACCGGACACGTCGGTGAGGCGATTGGCAATGTAGCCGCCGGTGCAGGATTCAGCGGTGACGATGGTTTGCTTGCGTTCGGTGAGGAGGCGGATAATGACTTCTTGAAGTTGCTCGTCCTGGGTGCCGAAGATTTGCGGGCCGATCTGCTCGCGCACGAGTTGCTCGGCATCGGCGACGAGTTGTTCGGCACCGTTGCCGCGAGCGACGAGGCGGACATCGACGGTGCCGTAATGGGCGCAGTAGCCGATTTCCAGTCCGGCATCCACGAGCGGTTGCAATGGGCCGACGATTTTTTCTTCAACGATGGATTCGCCCAAGCCGGTGGTCAGGAGCGTGCGGCAGACGAATGCGCCTTCGAGCGGGAGTTTTTGGCGGAGCAGGGGAAGGACGTGGTTGGTGAACATGGGCCGCATTTCGCGGGGCGGACCGGGAAGCATGACGAGCCAACTGGTTTTGCCATCGGTGCGGAACGGATTGGGAGTGACTTCCATGGCGAGGCCGGGAGCGGTGCCGTGGGGATTGTCGAGGACGAGCGCGCCTTCGGGAACCTGAGCCTGGACGGTGGTGCTGACGGGCATGGGGCGGCCGCGTTGGGCAAAGAAGGCTTCGAGACGAGCGACTATGGCAGGGTCTTTATGCAGGCGTTTGCCGAGGAGACCGGCGATGAGATCGCGGGTGATGTCGTCGGAAGTGGGGCCGAGGCCGCCGGTTACGATGACGAAATCGGCGCGGGAAAGGGATTCACGGACGGTGGCCTGAATGGCGTGGCCGGTATCAGCAATGGCAACCTGGCGGGTGGCGGTGTAGCCGGCGTCGGAGAGTTGGCGGCAGATCCATTGTTGATGGGTGTTGAGGACGAAGCCGAGCATCAACTCGCTGCCGGTGTTGATTATTTCGATATTCAATGCAAAGGAACAATGCCAGCTTGGGGAAGAAGGTTCAAGGGGTGGCGAGATTAATTGCGGAGTGAGTGGGTGTGTGGGTGAGTGGGTGTGTGGGAGACGAAGGGTATTTGGTCATTGTTCTTCGATTTGGGCGCGCTGGAGGGTTTGGGATTGCTGCGACCAGGATAGTCGCTCTCCGTCAAGGGGGGTGGGAGAAGGCTTTACTTTTTAAACTTTGAAGTTGGGCGGGGGTGTTTTATAGTTTTGATATGTCAGTAGCAGATAAAAGCGCCGCTAAGGAAAGGTTCATGCATTTCCTGGGGCATAAGAATCTGCGCATCACTTCGCAGCGGCAGGCCATCGTGGACACGGTTTTCAGCACGGACAAGCATTTCACGGCGGAGCAGTTGCTGGAATGGTCGCGGCAACGGGACAAATCGGTCTCGCGGGCGACGGTGTATCGGACGCTGCCTTTGCTGACCGAGAGTGGGCTGGTGCGGGAGATGGATTTTGGCAAGGATTACAAGTTCTACGATCCGAATTACGCGGACCATCCGAATCATAATCATATCATCTGCAATGATTGTGAGAAGATTGTGGAGTTTGATAACGACAAGCTCGAAGACATTGAAAATGAGATTACCAAGAAGCTCGGGTTCTCGATCAAGGCGCAACGCCTGCAGATCACCGGCTCTTGTGAGGAGTTGAAGAAGTTGGGCGCCTGCAAGAAAAAGGGTTGTTAAAACGGGTGGAATTGCAGGGGGGGCGAGTAACTTGCATCCTGATGGATATGGGCGATGCTAAGTGTATTGTGATTCAATGCAACGCCATCCAGTTTTACGCAGGACATGAACAAGCCGTCAACCGGGCAGGAATCTGAGGCCCAGTCCCAGCAGCTTCATCAGACCGAACGTTACGGACGGTATTTCCAGGCTATTTGTAATAACGCCAGTGTTGCCCTGTTTATCGTGGATGAACGTCAGCAGTGCGTTTACATGAATCCGGCGGCGGAGGAACTCACCGGGTTTACATTTGCGGAAGCTCGAGGTCGTGCGCTTCATGCTATGATTCATCACACGCGTCCTGACGGCAGGCCGTATCCGCTGGCCGAATGTCCGATTGACCGGGCTTTTCCGGAAAACAACCAGCAGCAAGGAGAAGAAATATTTGTTCACAAGAATGGCCATTTTTATACGGTCGCGTACACGGCGAGTCCCATACGTGAAGCTGGTGGAGTGGTGGGGACGGTCGTTGAGGTGCGGGACATCAGCAAGCAAAAGCGTGATGAGGAAGCTTTTCGGGAGCAGGCGCGGTCGTTGGAAATTGTCAATGAGGTGGGAACGGCGCTGACAGCGGAACTGGATTTGGCGAAGCTCGTACAGGCCGCGACGGATGCCGGGACGGAAATTACCGGCGCGCAATTCGGAGCGTTCTTTTACAATGTGATTAACGAGCGTGGGGAAGCTTATACGTTGTACACGCTTTCGGGAGTGCCCCGGGAGATGTTCGACAAATTTCCGATGCCGCGAGCCACGCAATTGTTTGGGCCGACTTTTCGGGGCGAAGGAATCATACGGATTGGCGATGTATTGCAGGATGCGCGTTACGGCAAAAATGAACCCTACCACGGAATGCCGAAAGGACATTTGCCGGTGCGAAGTTACCTGGCGGTGCCGGTTGTTTCGCGTTCAGGGACAGTGCTGGGAGGATTGTTTTTCGGCCATTCAAAAACGAATGTTTTCACGGAGCAATCGGAGAGTATTCTCAAGGCGATTGCATCGCAGGCGGCCATAGCGATTGATAACGCGCAGCTTTACCAGGCGGTGCAACGCGAACTGGCCGAACAGAAGCGCGCGGAAGAAGCGTTGCGGGAGAGCGAGCAGGCATTGAAAAGCGCGCAGGCGGAGTTGAAGCAACACGCTGAAGAATTGGAACAGAAGGTTGAGGAGCGCACGACATCGCTGCGCGAGGCGGCGGCGCAAATGGAGGAATTTTCGTATAGTGTTTCGCATGATTTGCGGGCGCCATTGCGGGCGATGCAGGGCTACTCCAAAGTATTGCTGGATGAATATGGAGATCGCCTGGGTGAGGGGCGGAGTTATTTGGAACGGATCATCCGGAGCGGTGAGCGGATGGATCTGTTGACCCAGGAGGTGCTGACGTTGAGTCGGCTGAGTCGTGAAGAGGTGGAGTTGAAGCAAGTTTCCATGGACCGGTTGGTGCATGATGTCATCCAGGCTTATCCGGCTTTTCAATCGCCGCAGGCGGAGATTGAAGTGAAGCCGTTGTTGGATGTGGTCGGGCAGGAATCGCTGCTATCGCAGGTGATCTCGAATTTATTGGGTAATGCGGTGAAATTTGTGAAGCCGGGCATTCGGCCACGAATCCGGATTTGGACGGAGTTGCGCGAGGAGCGGGTCTGGCTTTGGGTGGAAGATAATGGCATTGGCATCAAGCCGGAATATCAGAAGCGCATCTTTGGCATTTTCGAGCGGGTGCATTCGGAAGGCAAATATGAAGGGACGGGCATAGGGCTGGCGATTGTGCGCAAAGCCGTCGAGCGGATGGGAGGGAGTGTGGGCATCGAGTCGGATGGGGTTAATGGAAGCCGATTTTGGATTCAGTTGGGCAAGCCGGTTACGGCGTGACTTTTAGGGTTCGTCATTGCAAAGTCTTTCCATGATGAGGCGTGCAATTCGTTCCTGGAATCTATTCTTTATCACCGCATTTCTTTTACAGGGCGTGCAAGCGCGTGCCTGCATGTGGGACTCAACCACTTTAAGGACGGAACGCAGGCGACATCCCAAATTGGCTGAGGTGGTATTAGGCCAACCTGCAAAACCGGAGAAGCCGGGGCCTTTACGCGAGCGAATCAGAAAATTGCTGGCGAATAAACAGGAAGATAATCCGGCGTGGTTGAACGACCTGGCGGGCGCACACATGCGGTTGGGTGAATTGAAGGAGGCGGTGGCATTGCTGGAACCAGGGGTGAAGAAATTTCCAAATGATTACGGGGTGCATGCGAATCTAGGAACGGCTTATCATTTGCAGGGGCGGTATGAGGAGGCAGAGCGGGAGATTGCGCGGGATTTGGAGATTAATCCGGAAGCGCACTTTGGGTTGGAGAAATACCATCTGGCATTGCTGCAGTATCTGATTCGCGACGAAGGATATCGGTCGAGGCATGTGTATGTGGATGAGTTTACCGTGCCTTTTTTACAAAGCAGTGCGCATATGCTTCAGCCAAGTTTTTCAAATGCAGAAGGGTCGAAGCCAGAAAATGATACAGAAAAAGCCGAACTGGCAAAGTTGGAGGAGGAATATAGGGAGTTGGCGAAGAAAGATGGAAGTCCGTACGACTTCAGCAAGCTGATTCAAAGCATGATGTTTTATGACGAACCTGCGCCTTACATGGAGAAATGGAATCTGGCCCGTGATCCAAAATTGGAGGAAGGGGTGATTTATATGGCGACGCTGAATCCAAAGGAACCAGCTTGCTTCCAGATGCTCGGGATACTTTGCTTGAAAAAGTTTGATCGAAACCTAACAGCGGCGGCATATGAAAAGGCAATTGCCCTCGGATCTCCGCAGACGCAATTATTGAGAGTGCATGCGAACGAGTTAAAAACTTTCATAAAAAAATCAAAAGAAATTGATGCTCCATATCTTGTAGTGTACGCAGTAGCTGGAGTTATAATCATCTTTTACATTTACACCAAAATTCGTGACTTAAGAAAAAAACGGAGTGAAGGAGTTGCTGTCTAATAAATCTGCTTCCATGAAAAAATATTTAGTCCTTTGTTTGGGGGTGATGTCAGTCCTGCTAACGGGCTGTCCACATAATCAATATATCGTTGAACTAACACCGCGTGATAAGGTCATTGAGCGTGAGTTGACTTTTTATCGTGAGGACGGGACGGGCAAGGATGGCGCGCCCAATTACCAGACGTTTCCAACGAATGAATTGGCGGCGATCAGCAAACTGTATCCGCCGGGCAGTGTGACCGATGAAAAGGAGCGGCATAGGGCAAAGGGTCAGCTTGCCAATGCGCTGCCGTCGGATGTTGGCGGAGCGGGGGCTTACACGAATTTGAATACCAGCCTGGGGAGCGCGGGGTTTTACATGGAACGTTTTCGTGGTGATGACGATCTGGCCGGGAGTTCGGCTGAACGAATGAAAGCGGCGGACCAGTTGGTGGATTTGATTGTGGGCTGGAGCAAGATGGAATTGGAACATGAGCCGCATTACGAGGATTTGCGCAAATTTCTGGATGTGGATTTTCGTAAAGACGTCAAGAACGTGGGGCTATACGCGTGGACCGCGGAGGTGGCTTCGACTTACAAAACGGGGGCTACCGAAGAATTTTGTGTGCGGTTTGGACAATACCTGGTGGAGCACGGATATTTGAAATTGCAAGACTGGCCGGATGTCCTGCAGGTGAGCCGCAACGGTGGTGAGCAGCAGTTGATGCGCATGATTCAACGATTGGTAGCGACCAAGCTGGGAGTGCCGGAAGCGAAGCCGGTGCCGTC
Organism: Pedosphaera sp.; assembly: GCA_028293285.1. Taxonomy (GTDB): domain Bacteria; phylum Verrucomicrobiota; class Verrucomicrobiia; order Limisphaerales; family Pedosphaeraceae; genus Pedosphaera. Next base: position 3,320 of record JAQGPC010000250.1, on the reverse strand, counting down.
CGCGCTGGCATTTTTGGCGGACGAAGTTGCGATAGAAAAATCGTGGGACAATTATCTGACGACGACGGAGTTGTATCGCGCGAAAGTGGAAGAGTGGGAAAAGAAGAAATTGACGGAGCCTAATTTGGAGAAGCCAAAATCGTCCGAAGTCACGGGAGAGTTGTTCGAGAAAATGATTCACCTTCGGTTGTTTGGCGAGACGGATGACCATTTGACGGTCAGGTTGTCGCTGCTTTCAGCGCCGATACATACCAATGGGCGCTGGGATGAAACGCAAAAGAAAGTGGTGTGGGAATCTGAACTGGAGGCGGGTAAGGAGCCGGTGCGTTTACCGGCATTTTGCTATGCGAGTTGGAGCAATGCCAATGAAGCATTTCAAAAGGAACATTTTGGGAAAGTGCTACTGGTGGGGGATGGTTTGTCGGAGTATTGCATGTGGCGTAGCGGCCTGAATGAGAAGGAAGCGGAGGAATGGGAGGGGCTGTTGGTCGGCTTAAAATCGGGCGAGGGGATGGTGGAGAAATTGGATGCGTTCCGGTTTTCTGAAGAGGCGGGATCGAAGGAAAATCCTCAACCTACCCGGAGTGATGTTGAAGTGCCGCGGCGACTGTTCAAGGAAGCCTTGAAGTCGGATGCTCAATAAAGGTTGCAAGCTCATGGCCATCCAACATTTTTTCAAGGCATTACTGACAGTTGCGATTTGTCTGGTTGCTGTCAGGAGTTCGGCTGAAGAGGTTTCCGGCAGGAGCCGAACTGCAGAACCGCAGCCAATCACGATGGCGGAGTTGGCGAAGCGGAAGAGTAAAGGGGTTTCAGTGGTGGAGGTTTCGGATTATGTGTTTGGGGGGTACAAGGGGGAATTGCCGAGCCCGCCACATGCGGATGGAAATCCGAAGAAGGCGTTTATCATTTCATGGAAAGATTTTCCGTATCGGTTTGTGTTTGCGCATGAGGGGAGTTATTGCCCGTGGTTTGAGTTTCCATCGGGGGCGGGGGAGTGTTTCCAGTTTTTTGAGGGGAATGATGGGTGGGCGGAGTTGTTTAATAATTTCGGCAGGCAGGAACAAAATAGTTTCGTGGAGGTGAGGGAAGCGGGGCCGAAACGGGTGTGGGTGCGATGGATTTATTATGGAGTGAACCAGGAGAAGGGGGAGCGGGCGTATCGCGGGACGGAAGATTTTTGGGCGTTTCCGAATGGGCTGGTGTTGCGGCGGCAGAGTTTTGAATCGTTGAAGCCGGGGGACCATCGCGGGTATGCGCGGGAGCCGATTGAGATGATCGGGATGTGTCCGGTGGGGAAGGTTTGGAAGGATGTGCTGGCGCGGGATGCAACGGGGGAGAGTCATGCGCTGGCGGTGTTGGATGCGTATTCGACGAACCGGTACGATGTGTTCTGGCGTTACAAGGCAGGGACGATTTTTGACTCGGATGTGCGGCGGTCGGGTTACGATTGGAAAGTGGTGGACGATTCGCGAGGGGTGGCATTGGTGGTGCCGTTGCAGGAAGGCGCGCCGTTTTGTGTGATGGGGGATGCGGGCGGGTTTGGTCACGAGTTCACGCGGATCAAGGAACATACGCACAAGGACACGGGCGGCATCGGCTGGGAATCGCATTCGTGGGATCATTGGCCGATTGGGTGGTTGAATAGTCAGGGGAGCGATGTGAACGCGGATTCGCTCAAGAAATATCCGAACCATTTTTCGCCGGCGGGGATGGATATGTTTGCGTTGCCGAATGAGCAGGTGGAGAAGCGGGAATTTTATTCGCTGATTGGTGTGGGAGGAAAGGATTTGGAAACGGTGCGCAAGATGGCGCGGCGGTGGTTGGATTTGGGAGAAAAGGGTGTGGGGGATTTGGATAAAGTGGGGCAGCTAGGGAAGCTGAAGGAATAATTTTATCCGCTAATTGCGCGAAGGGCGCGAATGGGAAAGGGAATTTAACCGCAGATAAGACGGGATGGACGCGGATGAGGGAAGGGGTTAATCCCACCAAAGGGAGACTTTCTTTTTTTGCTGCACTTCGCGTTTGAGGATTTCGAGGCCATAGTTTTCATCCGAGAAATCTACGCCTTCAATCAGTTTCTCAATTTCCGGGGCGAGGGGTTCGCCGGTTTCTTCCGCGAGTTCAACCAGTTCGGCCATGCAACCGGTGCCTTGATCCACGAGGTCGGGGCAGAATTCGTAGAGGTCTTTGGCGAAGGCGTCCATGTCCTTGGGCAGAGTATCGAATTCGATTTCGACGGTGTCATATTTGGCATCGAGGACGCGGAAGGAGCAGAGGGATTGCCATTGCTGGAGGTGGGCGATGATGGCGTCGTTATCGAGATCGAAATTGGGAGCGGCGGTGTTGGCTTCGCGGACCAAGGCGAAAGGGGCGGTGTTGGATGTTGGCATAGTGGAAATTATTGGGTTGGAGAATTCACGGTTATCCGACTTTTTTGAGGCTGACTGTGGGATTTGATTTCATCACGGCGTGTGTGACTACTGGATACCCGCTTTTTGAAATTTTTATGGGGATAAAGTCCAAGGCGTCAAAGTATGCAACCTGAACGCTGCCTTGAGCGTTGGTCTGGTAAGACATGTGAGCATAAGGTGTCCTGCCCATGCAGACCGTCTCAATGATTGCTCCTGATACTGGCTGGCCGTTGTCGGCGTCTGTTATGCGAATGGTGACCAACGATGTCTTGCGATCGTCAAGAGCGTTTGCACTGTGATTGTGTTTGACCGTAGCCCAAGCCAGGAGTCCTACAGTCAAGAGCAACAGCGTTATGATGGATACCTTTTTCATGGCTTGAGCGGGTTGTGAATTACTGGAAAGAGGTAATCACAAAAAAAGGAGAATCGCAAGGGCAATGGCAAATGGATAGTGGGTCAGTTTGAAAGCTGCGAGTGAGTGGATGAGATCTGGTTACGTTCTGAGACAGGCAGGATGCCTGTCCTACCTTCAGAGCCAAGCGGCGGCACATCTTCAGCCTGCGATGAAGATAAACAATTCCAAACTGACCCACTACCGGCAAATGGTGTGTCCGCTAATTGCGCGAAGGGGCGCGAATGGGGACGGGGAATTTTTAACCACGGATAAGACGGGATGGACGCGGATGGGAAGACAAGACAATGGACAAACACGAATGAACACTAATTTACACGAATGCGGGATTTGAAGATTACCCCAGAGGCACATTTTGGGTTGGAGCGGTATCATCTGGCGCTACTGAAATATTTGGACAAGGACAAGGAGTATCAAAACAGCATGTGTCCATCGAGCTTGAGCCGCGAGAGCAATCGCCGATTATGCATTATTAGAAGCGAGTCCGGTGGATT
>JAQGPC010000234.1 GCA_028293285.1 Pedosphaera sp. | reverse complement strand
ACATCGAGGCATCGCACCGAACTTCTGGCAGTTTGTCCGTGTGCCAGTTAATCAAACGGCCACTCCAGGAGCTTGCCAGTTCCTCCCTCGTCTCCTTGACCAATCCGGCTAACTCCACATTGCCAATCTGCATTTCTGTGCGGGACATGCGCGAAAAGGAAAGCAGATCATCCACTAATTTGCCCATTTGGCGGGCGGAATCGGAGATGAACTTGAGATAACGTCCCGTTTTAGGCTCGTGGGTGATGCTCTCCTGTTTGCTGAGCAGGTCCACGAAGCCGCTAATATGGCGAATGGGCGCACGCAGATCATGAGAAACGCTATAGGAAAAAGCCTCCAGTTCCTTATTGGCTGATTCCAGTTGCGTAGCCCGCTCCTCTAAATACTGGTTCAACGTGGTCACTTCTTTCTGGATACGCTGCCGTTTTTTAATTTCCTGTTGGAGTAAATAAAAAGGAATGACCAGGAGCAGCAAGCCAACAAAGCCGCCGATCTGGGAAAAGCGTGTGGCAACGGCGGCAGTCGCATTGGTTCGCTCCGTGCGTCGCCGGAGCAGTAACTCTTCCTCGCTCTTCATGTATTCGGCAATGCTGCGAATCTGGTCCATGACATTCTTCCCGCGTTGGCGCGAGACGACCTCTTGCGCAGATTCAAACCCCTTTTCGGTGCGAAGTTTGACGATGTCTTTCAGCATCGCCACCCGGGAAATCACCAGTGGTTCCAGTTTTGCGACCCGGGCCTGTTGCAGCGGGTTGTCAGAAGTGATCTCGCGCAAACTTTTGAATTTTTCATCAACACGTGCTAGGGCTGTATCATACGATTCGAGAAAGGCTTTGTTTCCTGTGATGATGTAGCCGCGTGATCCTCCTTCAGCAGTGGATAATTCGGAGAGCAGAGATTCCAGGTCTTCCAGAACCTCATGAGTATGAGCAACCCGGGCTGATGTGTGAATCAGCCTCTTGGTGCTGTAGTAATCAACAGCCCCGATCACCACGACGAGGATGACCGCAAGGCTGAAAATAAGGACGATAAACTTGTTAAAATTAGATCCCACAGGACATTTCTCAGTCACAGACACCGACAAAGTTTTCTAACTCAACAGGGATTGGCCGTGCAAACTGAGTAACTATATCAATATGAAAAATTAGTGCAATCTACATAGTCTTTGCAAAAGGTGCTGTTGGCGTTGGAAATAAAGTGAGAAAACGCTGTCGTTCCATAACCTTGTGGCTCGATCCCTCACTTAGCGGGATTTTCCCCAGTGCACTTCCCGCCCTTTACACCGTAATATGGAACAGTACTGCTCCATATCAGCTTTATGTAGCAATCAAACTTAAATTCACGTGCGGGTGCGGATGGTGAAAGGAATAAATTATGCCAAGGAATATTTCTGACTCAGTAATTGTCATCACAGGTGCATCGAGTGGAATTGGCCGGGCCACCGCGCTCGAAGTTGCAAAACAACAGGGAACGGTCATCTTGGCTTCGCGACAGGAGGAAGCTTTGCGTGACCTTGCCGAAGTATGCGAGGAGATGGGCGGCCGCGCACTGGCGGTGCGAACCGACGTAACTGATGAAAAGCAGGTACAGGAGCTGGCGCGTCGGACGGTCGAAACCTTTGGCAGAATCGATGCCTGGGTGAATAACGCGGCGGTAACCCTCTATTCCAAATTCGAGGATGCTCCTCCCGATGCATTTCGCCGTGTCATTGAAACCAATCTTTTTGGATGCATCCATGGCTCGCGCGCGGCCCTTCCTTATTTTCGACATCAAGGCCATGGCGTATTGGTCAACATTTCCTCCGTCTTTAGTAAAGTGGGTGCGCCTTATGTGACTGCCTATACCGCCAGCAAATTTGCCATCACTGGATTTTCCGAGAGCCTGCGCACGGAATTGCGCAACGAACCGGACATCCATGTCTGCACCATTCTGCCTGCGACCATCGATACTCCCATATTTCAACACGCCGCCAATTATACCGGCCGGTTCCTGCAAGCATTGCCGCCCGTTTACCAGCCCGGGCAGGTGGCGGAAGCTATTCTCAATTGCATCACCAATCCTCAACGCGAGGTAATGGTTGGCCGCGCTGCCAAACAAATGGTCTTACTGCGCAAATTATCCACTCCGCTGGCGGAACGCTTCGTTGCCCGTAAAGTGGAGCGACAACACTTTCTGGACAAGCCTTCGAACCCTTCACCCGGAAACGTTTTTGAGCCGATGTCCGAATACAATACGGTCAACGGCGGATGGACGGAAACGGATCATAAAGGAAGAAAAGTCCTCGCAACGATTGCGACCTTGCTGTTGGCCGGGGCTGGTGTTGGCTATTATGCTTACCGTAAGCAAAAACGCTCCCCGTTAGCCCGCGCACGGCGCAAGTTGGAAGAAGCCATTGCTTAATCGGATATTAAACGACCGATGGGTCCATGACATTCGTCAGCAGTGCCACTGGAAAGTCGGCCAGCACATCGCCCAAAGCTGCTCCGGACTGACCGTCACGGTCTTCCACGGTAACAATAGCATTGGTGAAAATATTGCGGAGCTTTTCTCCCGGTTTCAATTGCGGCAGGAACAGCCAGGAATTCTTCCAAACCTCGCGACCGAGTGGTAATTGCTCCTCTCCCGCATTAAGCAATACCACCAAACGCGGTACGACAGTTATGACCCAACTATTCTGATGCGAACGGGCGAAACTGCAAACATGCTCCCGGCCTAGCTCAGTAGCAGTTAAAGGAACATAATTTCCTTTTTCAAAAAGCTCCCGATGCTCCCGGCGAAAATTAAGGGTACGATAAGTTGTAAAGAGTTTGGCCTTTCCAATGTTGCCTTCTGGCAGGAGTTCTTTCAAAGAAGAGTTGGAACCAGAACCGCCTTGCTGCCGGCTTTTCAATTCGTTAAGCAGTTGATGGCGACTTTTAAAGTCAACTGGACGGCGGTTATCTGGATCAACCAGGCTCAAATCCAGCATTTCAGTGCCCTGATAAATATCCGGAACTCCCGGAGCTGTCATTTTGAGCAGAATTTGCGAAAGGGAATTGAACTGTCCAAAGAACGCGATTCGTTTTTGAAATGGCCGGAAGTCCTTTAAAAAGGCATTGCCTGGTGCATTGTCGAGCAGCTTTGAAATAAATTCTTTCAGTGCATTTTCATAGGCCGGGTTGGGATCGTTCCAACTCGTATGAGCCTTCGACTCGCGAAGCGCCTTGTACATGTAAGCCTGAATGCGTGGCTGAAAATCCTTTTGCTCATCCAGAATCTCGGCCTCAGGCAGCCACGCACCGACCAATGTTTGATAAAGCAGGTATTCGTCGTTCGGATGCGGAGCCGGCGAACCGTTAACCATGGTCTTCTTGTCCGCATTCAGTTTGCTCCAGCGCGTTACAGCCGAACGCCATTCGTCCGGAATTTCCGAAAGCACATTGATTCTTGCCCGAACATCCTCGGCCCGCTTGGTATCGTGGGTTGATGATGACAGCATGCTGTGTGGCCATTTCTCCTGCTTCAGGAGATTGTATTGATGAAATTTTTCCACGCTCGTGCCGAATTCTTCAGGGCTGCCGCCGACTTCGTTGAGGGAAACGAATCGATTAAAATTATAAAATGTCGTGTCTTCCAACCCCTTGGCCATCACCGGACTGGTGAGTTGCTGGAATTTCATCACAAATTCGCGACTCTGCTTTTTGCCTGCGTCATCCGCATCGGTGGGCGACCGCAGCAATAAAAGACTCTTAATGAAATTCAAAATCGCGTGATCCATTTTCGGGTTCCGCGCCATTGCGTCCGCAATCGCCGCTTCAATCTGTTCTTTTTCCACGGCGGACGGCTCATGCGTCGTTTCAGTGATATAAGTGCGATAAACGGGAAAAGTTGCAATAACCTCCGCCAGCCCCGCGTGCAATTGCCGGAAGGTGAAGTCCAGTCCCTGCCTGGTGCTGATGGCAACGCGTTTCAAACGATGCGTTAGAGCATTCAATTCGCTGGCGAGGGAGAATTCCAGGATTCGTTTTTTGCTGGCATAGGCCATCGAATGGAAATCCAATGAACTTCCAGTGAACTCACGATAAATGTCATTGAACACTGTTTCGTTTCCCGATTGAACAAACAATCCATTCACCTGGTTCAAAAAATCGTATCCGGTAGTTCCATCCACAGGCCAATTTGGCGGAAGCAACTCCTCCCGGGTAAGGATTTTCTCGGCAACCACGTATGCAAGTGGTGCGTTTTCTCGTAAACGTTCAAGGTATTGCTGCGGGTTCCACAAACCATCCGGATGATCTATTCGCAGGCCAGTGACTGTGCCATCTTTCACCAATTTGAAAATCAACTGATGGGCCGCTTGAAACACTTCGGGCAATTCCATTCTTACCGAAACCAATTCGTTCACATCAAAGAACCGCCGATAATTAATCTCCTCCGGTCCGACCTTCCAATGGGCCAGTCGGTAATGTTGCTGCTGTAGTAAATTGTGGAGTCGGTCAAAGCTGCCCGGCGATCCTGCTTTGCCATTAAATTGTTCAAGGAAAGTCGTCAGCCCTTTGCGAAAGAGCGCGGATTTTTCATGCAGTTTCTTCAGCTTGCTTTGTTGCTGCGAAAGATTGTCGCCTGAATTTCCAGCAAGCCGGGACAATGTTTTCTCTTCAGTGACAGCATCACCCAATTCCTGCAGCAATGATTTGTATGATTTAGGCGTAACCGGGAATTTATTTTCGTAATATGCGATTAAAAACGCACCTTCTTCAAAAAAGAGCTTGAGCTTTCCGCTTTCCAGCACGGTTGCATAATGATCCTCCAAAATGGGAATCATCACCTTGTCATGCATGTCCGACTTCAGCGGTTGCCAGTCGATATCAAAATGCGAGGCGTAGCGCGACTCACGCCCATTTTGCAACACATCGAACCACCAACCATTCGAAAGGTCGCTGGCCATGTGATTTGGAACCAGATCAACAACCAGGCCCATACCGTGGCTTTGCAGTGCAGCAGTAAATCGGTCAAAATCTTCCCGCGTGCCTAAATTGGGATTCAATTGATTAAAATCACAAACATCGTATCCATGCGTGCTTTCCGCGCGGGCTTTGAAGAGCGGAGAGGCATAGCAATCTGTGATCCCCAGTTCGTGAAGATATTCAACCAGCGCCGCTGCATCGCGAAAGGTGAAGCCGCGATTGAATTGCAGGCGATACGTGGCGCCGGGGACTCGTTTGCCTCTGGCAGCTTGAGGTGTGCTTGCCATGGCCTCGCTCATGTCTGGAACTGTTTGACTGCAAAACCAAAATGTCCGCCTAGAGAAAGGAAAAGCTCCACCCAGGCTTGGGAATCCTCATCCCCTTGCGCTGCCGCAGATTGGAATTTGGGAAGGACGAGTTGCTCCATTTCGTAATAGATATTTTCGGTCCGCCACAAATTCAGGTTTAAAGGACTGGAGCGAACTATGGCAGTCAAGCCCGCCAGACAACGAAGCAGAGGCAGGTTGTCCGGCGTGGCGGCAAACTGGCGCATCATTTCTTCGAGCCGGTTTTTGATGGAATAGCAGAGATCTTCATCAAACACACTGACATCTCTGGCCTTGCCTTCGGCGCAAAGAGCTTGCAAATGGTCCAGATTTATCTGCTCGGCTTCGAATGCCCGGCGAAGCTCAACCTGTAAAATAAAGTCGGCTGCCGTCTGCAACGCTAGGGGCAGGGCGGCCCTGAGATCCTTGAGAAAATGCATCAAGGGCTCATAACGTTCAGTTATCAGGCGATAGCGATTTTCCAAATCTTCACGTGTGGAGGAAAGAATCTGGTAAAGCACCTTTTTCTGCTCATCTTTGAATAGCGATTTTAATGAATAGTTGGAACCTTCAAAGTGGTGGTCGATCAATCGGATGACTTCGGGAAAGTCAGCCCGATGAAAAGCCTCCTTGAGCTCGTTGAGCATCCGATCATATGCCTCTGGAGCCTGGGAGGCATGGACTCCGCCCGCCAGATTGTGCTCTCCGAGATAGATCACCGCATAAGTTAATACTGCCGACTCATGGGTGATTTCGTAAGTCACCTTCACCCTTCCAACAGCGAGCTTTGCTTTCCCGAGGGAAAGAAATTCGCGATGCTCTTCTTCGAAGCTCCGTAAAAAGATTTTGGTTCGTTCCGAATAATTCTGAAACACGGAACTGACCGCGTAATGCGCGACAACTTTTTTCCAATCAATCATCGCGGGCTTGACGAATTTATCGTAAATCACTGCGCCATCGCAATGTTCCGGAATGTTGCTTTTCGCTTTGGCCAGGTGGCCTTTGAAGGCCGGTTCAAAATCCTCATGAAAGATTTCCCTGGCCAGTTGAATGGCGCGCGCGGCGTATTGGATGACCTGCACGGTTTCAATCCCCGACAACTCATCAAAGAACCAGCCGCAACTGGTGTACATCAACATCGTATGTCGCTGCAATTCCATGAGCTTCAGGATGGTGACCTTTTCTCCCTCCTTCAATTCATGCGCTGCCGTCTCGGAAAAAAACTTCTCCACGTTCTCCGGCGAGCGGTCAAGAATCACGTTGATATAGGCATCGCGTGCGGCCCATGGATTCTTAAGCAATTCGTTTCCTTTTGTTTCAAAGTGCTGGGCCAACTGGTCACGCAGCCAGTCGAGTGCTTCGCGTAATGGCGCGCGCCAATTCTGGTTCCAGCCGGGTCGCCCGCCGGAATTACAACCGCAGTTGCTTGCCCAACGTGAAACCCCGTGCGAACAACTCCAAGCGCTCTTCTCATGAATTTGCACTTCGTAAGTTGGCGGGTGCGTTTCCAGGTATTCTCCGTAATTAGTCAAACGCGCCAGTTTATTGTTTTCAATGTATTGAAGGGCATAGGCCAGCGCCATTTCACCCTGATGATGATGATGTCCATACGTTTCTCCATCCGTTGCAATATGGACCAACTGATCTCGATTACGCCGATCCGAAAATGCGCCCATTAACCTATTCGCAAACTTTTCTCCGCTGACCAGCAATCGCTCGAAAGCGACACCTTGGGAAATAGGACCATCATAAAAGAATACTGAAATGGTGCGTCCCGACGGCAAGCGCACCAGGTAAGGCCGCGTTGGGTCAACTCGAGCGCCATTGACATCGCGCCAGCCACGCGCGCCGATTTCCCGCATCCGACTCGCCTGATAAGGAGAAAGAACGGTAAATTTGATTCCAAGTTCCGCCATCACGCCCAAGGTTTCGGAGCACGCTGCAGTTTCGGCCAGCCACATCCCTTCCGGCTTGCGGCCAAAACGATGCTCGAAATCGCGTATGCCCCAAAGCACCTGGGTATACTTATCGCGGCGATTGGCCAGCGGCAGAATCATGTGATTGTAACTCTGCGCCATGCCCGACCCATGACCGGAGAAATTTTGCTGGCTTTGCTTGTCTGCCGCCACGATGGCAGCGTGAACGTCCGGTTCCTTTTCCTTCATCCAGGCGAGCAGGGTAGGCCCGAAATTAAAACTTATCTTCGAATAATTATTTACGATCTTTTGAATGAGCAGTTCGCCATCAAGAATGCGCGCAGTGGCATTTGGCGCATAACATTCCGCCGTGATGCGTTCATTCCAATCGTGATACGGTGAGGCGGAATCTTGAAATTCGACCGCTTCCAGCCAGGGATTTTCCCGTGGGGGTTGATAAAAGTGGCCGTGAATACAAATGAACCTTTCCATAATTATTCTTTTTCCTCCTGGACTCGCTGTAGAACGATAAATGACTTTGGATTCAAGTTGAGGCGGACTTGCTCGTTAGAGCTCACTGTTTCCGGGACCCGGCTTCCTTTGCCATTCCAGCGTTCGGTTGCAGAATCTAAAAGTTTAACCCATCGTCCCGCTGGAATTTCCAATATCGCCTCAACGGCTTCATCCGCAAAACAAAAAAGCATGCAGACCTCGCTCTGGTTAGACCAATAACGGAGAAATAATGTTTTTTGGGCTTCGCTGTTTTGAACTTCCAAGTTCTCCTTGTCCGCTTCAGCGATGGCTGGCACCGATTTACGAAGATGAATTAATTCTTGGTAAAACTCGTACAGCACTTGGTGACTCTCTTGAAAACGAAGCTCCCGATTTAACTTGCATGCGTTGAATGTGGATACTGCCTGTGGGTCGGGCACTTCGCCTTCCCAGCCAAAACTGGAAAATTCTTCGCGCCGCCCCTTGCGCACCGCTTCCACCAACTTGGTGTCGGTATGGCTGATGAAGTATTGGAAGGGAGCAGGCTCGCCATATTCCTCGCCCATAAACAGAAGCGGAATAAATGGAGAGAGCAGCACTGCACCGGCAGCCAGCTTCAAATCCTCAAACGAAGCCGATTGGCTTAACCGATCACCAAGCATGCGATTTCCAATCTGGTCATGATTTTGTGAGAAGACCACGAACTGTTTGGATGGATTAAGCCTGGCAGGAGCTCCATGCCGTCTCCGACGATGCTGCGAATACTCTCCGGTATAGGCGTAACCCTCACGAAATGTTTTGGCAAAAAGGTTCGTTCCTCCAAAGTCGCTATAATATCCGCTTTGTTCGCCCGTCAGCAGGACTCGCAAGCAATGATGAAAATCATCGCTCCATTGGCTATCCAAACCGTAGCCGCCCAAACTCTCCGGCAGTATCAATCGAGGATTGTTTAGATCACTTTCCGCAATTAAATGAAAACGTCGGTTCAGCCTTTCTGCTTGTTGGCGTGTGACTCTGGACAACTCTTGCAGGAAAGGAACTGCCGAAGCATCGCGAATGGCATGCACTGCATCCAGGCGTAGCGCATCGATGTGAAACTCCCGCTGCCAATACAGCGCATTTTCCAGAAAGAATCGACGCACCTCATCACTATCCGGACCATCAAAATTCAGCGCTGGCCCCCAGAATGTGTGGTATTGCTCCGTGAAATAAGGGCCGAAATCGCACAGGTAATTTCCCTCCGGGCCCATATGATTATAAACCACATCCAACACTACAGCCAAACCGATCTGGTGACATGCATCCACCAGCCGTTTAAGACCGGTTGGCCCGCCATATGAATTTTGCACCGCGAAAAGACCAACGCCATCATATCCCCAATTGCGATCCCCCGGAAATTGCGCCACCGGCATCAGTTCAATGGCGGTAATGCCCAACTCCTTTAAACTTTGCAGTTCAGGAATAATGGCATC
>JAQGPC010000223.1 GCA_028293285.1 Pedosphaera sp. | reverse complement strand
CGAGCAGTTCATTCCGGCTCTTTTCCAAAAGTTCTTGTGTAGTGGTGGTGGACATTCGAAATCCTTAGTAATAAAGCAGGCTTGACTATATCCAAGGAAATTTTTTGTTGCAACTGGTTACAGCATGACTAGTTATTCAAGGCGATAATGCATAAAGTCGCTTTTGAGTTGCAGGATGAAAAGCAGTCATGCTTGACGGTATTTAAAGTTCTGTTTTCATAGGCGGACTGGTTGGAACTTTGATTCCAGCGCGCAGAAGGAGTCGGAAATTCGCTTGTGCATGTTGGTGCACACTTTTGCTGTTACTTAAACTTAAACCACGTTAAACCGCACATTCTGGCTTATGAAAAAAGGATTGATACTCGCACTTGCTCTCGGTGTCGCAACAGTGATGTTTTCGGGATGCTCAACTTCGATGCCGTCCAGGACATCGGCAAGCGCCATGCAGGACTATGAAGCCAGACCGCCGATTGAGACGTCATTGTTCCCTTCAGACCAGGCGGTGCTGGGAGATTTGGCGGTGAAGCAGATTCTTTCGAGCCAACTGGAGCTGCCGGCGAAGGGGAAGCTGGCAATCCTGAAGTTTCCCGATGCCGGTGGATGGGGAGTCCGGGCATTTGGAGGAGATTACTGGCGTAATGAAGAGTATTTGAAATTCCAGCAGGGGCAGGTGGAGATGGTTTCGGGGGCTTTGCTCAAATCAGAGCAGATCGCGGAGGTGATCCCCATGCCTTCCCTGATGACGCCCAAGTCGATGTCGATTCCGGTGCTGCGGGAGGCGGCGGTGCGAATGCAGGCGGATTTGCTGCTGGTGTTTCGAATCAGCAGCGATACCTATTCACAATATCGGTTATTTGCCAAGGACAAGGTCAAGGCGTACAGCACGTGCGAGTTTGTGTTGTTGGATGTGCGAACCGGGTTGGTGCCTTTTACGCGGGTGATCAGCCGAGAGCGGATGGCGGTAAAGCAACCCGCTGAATTGAACGTGTCGGAGACGATGCGGCGCGCGGAGCAGGAGTCCGCTTCCGAGGCACTCAGGGCCGGGGCGGAAAATCTGGTTGGTTTCGTGAAGTCGGCGCCGAAGCGGAGGGAGTAGGCGGGGCAAGGAAATGCAGAATGCGGAGTGCGGAATGAACGACGAAGGCGCGAAGTAAGACTGCGAGGATTGGGGATAGCGGTTGGAGGTTGTTGAAAATGGTGAATGATGAATTTTGAGTTTTGAATGGGGATATCCAAGGACACATTGTAAATTCAAAATGTAAATTGGGCGAAAGCGGGAATACCCGGGCGTCGGTCTTTCCAGACGGGCATTAACTCCGCTCTCCGAATAGCGGGGAGGGAAAGGTATTGACATGCAGTATAACAGTCGTTATATATCGTCTGTGAGCTGCTTGGCTCATGCGGCGCGGTTTGGGCCGGGGTCTTTGACAAATGAAGTGAAAAGTGGCGAGTGACGTGCCGGAAGTCTGAGGACGGATGACAGAGGCCAGATAGCGGAGGACTGAAAGAGAAGCCGCCTGAAGGCGGAACTCCAAACGGGAGGCATTTGGAGCCTCAGAATTACAGTTAGGCCGCGATAATTACGGTTAATTGCGGTTAATTGCGGTTAAAAAAAGTGAAGTGGGGCTTCGGACGGCGGTCGAGAGTCCAAGGTCGAGGTTCGAGGGCGAGCAAAACTGACGACGGAAGGCAGAGGATGGATGATAGAAGATGGAGGATGGCCATGGTGCAAACATCGAACACTGAACATGGAACATCGAAATGGGGAAGAAATTAATACGTGTATGGTACTATCTCGAGTTAACTCGAGTAAAAAAATTCTAAACCTGCGTCGAGAGCCCAGGGTCGAGGGTCGAGCGGCGGAAAAACGGAAGGCTGAAGTCGGGCCTCAGCAGTCGAGATAACCAGCTATTCCGTGTTAATCCGTGTTAATACGTCTTAATCCGCGTAAAAAATGAATCCGGAAGGCGCGGTGAGGACACCGACGCCCTACCTTTACGGATTTGACGTGGTTCGGCCTCTGAGTTGGTAAGAGCTAATGCGAGCTGATGCGAGTGCAGAATAAGGAGTCGGCGGGATGCGAGGGGTGAGGTAATTTGCCGCTTTCGGGGTACTAGAAAACTTCGGGTGCGCCTTCTTCGAGTATGCGAATGTGGTGGCTCATGCCATTCTGACTGGCGAGTTCGCGGAGCCAGCGGGGCGGTTCGTCCATGTCTTCGAAGGAGAGGCGGAAGGTGCCGTAATGCATGGGGACAAACCATTTGGCTTTGACGTCTTGGAAAACTTTCATGGCGTCGTCGGGGCCCATGTGAACGTTCTTGAAATTTTCGGGGCGATATGCGCCGATGGGGAGCATGGCGATTTCGGGTTCGAGAACTTCGCCGATTTGTTTGAAGCCATCGAAGTAGGCGCTGTCGCCGGCGTGATAGATTTTGCGGCCCTGATGTTCGAGGACGAAACCGCCGTAGCCGCGGTGGTCATCGCGGATCATGCGCGCGCCCCAATGTTTGCAGGGAGTGAGGGTGACTTTCCAATCGCCGTGCGAAAAGCTTTCCCACCAATCGAGTTCAACGATGCGCTCGAAGCCGAGATCGCGCGCGAGGTCGCCCATGCCCCAGGGCATGACGCCGATTTTGGGGTGCGGCAGTTTGCGGAGGCTGGGTTTATGAAAATGATCGAAGTGCGCGTGAGTGAGCAGGACGAGATCGATGGGCGGCAGGTCTTCGATTTTGAGGCCGGAGCGTTTGATGCGTTTGAGGAGGAAAAGCCAGTTGGCGAAATTGGGATCGATGAGGACGTTGAGGTCGGTGAATTGGACGAGGAACGAAGCATGGCCGATCCAGGTGAGGGCGACTTCGCCCTTGGTGAGTTGCGGGAAAACGGGTTTCTTATGTTCGCCGTGGCGCGGAGTCAGGAAGGCTTTCAGCACCATCTCCTGAAAAAAAGTGCGCGGATTGAAGGCTTTGGACGGGGTAAGGTCCTTGAAGGACTTGGGCATTTGCCTTTTTTGGCGCGGCGGACGTGATGGTCGGGACGGAGATTTCGACATAAGTTTCTGCTAATCAAGAATAACTCGCGGATGAATAAAACGCAAACCCACCCGTCAGATCAATGCATCGTATGATAGAGGTAAACGATGGATTATGAAAAAAGTTTTTCATAATACTTGATGTAGGTTTGGGGTTATGATTGGTAAACAAAGGTTAGAGGAACCGTTGTGAGCCTGCCCGCCGATTTATTTCGGCGGGTTTTTTATTTCCATTCGGCGACAATCCTGTTTTAAGGAAGGGATGGGTGATTTAGATAAGCAGCTTGATACGTTCCTGCGCGCAAAGCCGAAGCTCGGTGAGAGCGTCTACATTGCGAAGGGCGCGGTCGTGCTGGGCGACGTGACGCTCGGCGAACATGCGAGCGTGTGGTATAACGCGGTAGTGCGCGGTGATATCAATCGCATTGTGATTGGCAAGGGGACGAATATTCAGGACAACGCAGTGGTGCATCTGGCGGATGAATTTCCGTGCATCCTCGGCGATTACGTGACGGTGGGGCATTCCGCGATTGTGCATGCGTGCACGGTGGGCAATGAGGTGTTGATCGGAATGGGCGCGATTGTTTTGGACGGAGCAGTTGTGGGTGACCAATGTTTGATCGGCGCGAAGGCGTTAGTCACGGGCGGGATGAGGATTCCGGCGGGGTCGTTGGTATTGGGAGCGCCGGCAAAAGTAGCGCGAGCGTTGACAGCAGGAGAGCGGGCAAATTTAAAACATTGGGCGGATAAGTACGTGGGCAACGGGGCTTATTGCTTGAAGCACGGAATCAATGTGGGCGGGCCGTTGGAGACGTAGAGCCATGTGGATAACCGAAAGGGCCTGGAGCCCTGCTTCCGTAAGAAAAAATTCGGAGAATAAATTTCGGCGGATCGCAAGAGAGCCTGCAGCGCGACAACTTACTTGCGTAGGAGACGAGGTAACGAGGCTCTAACTTCTCCCTTTTGTCATGCAACGGAATCCCATAATGCCAGCAAACACTTGGCGAGGGTGAGTTTTAAGTAACCGTGGCAAACGGGTAACCTACTTGAAACTTAATCTGTCACACGAACACCAGGTTAGAGTTTCCTCACGTCAACTCCTACGCCAAATTGGTTGGCGGCATGCTTGTGACTATGGCCTCTCAGGTTTGTTTCAGCGCATCCGCAGCCCTCAACCCTCACCGCCCAAACATGCCGGGCAAGCCGCCGCCTTTTTTCATCATCATTTTCTGAAACTTGCCCATCTTTTTCATCATCTGCTGCATCTGATTGAATTTGTTGAGCATGGTGTTCAGTTCAGAAACATGAACGCCAGTGCCTTTGGCGATGCGGATGCGCCGACTGGCATTGAGAATGGTGGGAGCGCGGCGTTCCTTTACGGTCATGGCACAGATCAGCGCTTCCATGCGCTTGAACTCCTTCTCCGATTTGGAGATGTCCGCGCCCTTCAACATATCAGAACCGCCGGGTAACATGCCGACGATGCTTTCCAGCGAGCCGAGCTTTTTCATCTGGCGCAACTGTTCCAGAAAGTCTTCCAAGGTGAACAAGCCTTTGCGCATCTTTTCTTCCATGCGCCGGGCTTCATCTTCGTCCACGGCTGCAGCCGCGCGTTCGACGAGGCTGACAACGTCGCCCATGCCCAGGATGCGTGAAGCCATGCGTTCGGGATGGAACGGCTCGAAGTCCTCCAGCTTTTCGCCAGTGCCCGCGAGCTTGATGGGTTTGCCAGTGACGGCCTTCATGCTTAACGCCGCACCGCCGCGCGCATCGCCGTCCAACTTGGTGAGGATGGAACCGGTGATATTAAGAGCTTGATCGAAATGTGTGGCGACATTGACGGCCTCTTGACCGGTCGCAGCGTCGAGCACGAGCAAAATTTCCTGCGGCTTGACGAGGTCGCGCAAGCGCACGAGTTCCTGCACGAGCGGTTCGTCAATTTGCAACCGTCCGGCAGTATCGAAAATAACGGTGTTGCGAACATTGGCACGGGCAAAGTCAATAGCTTCACGGGCGATCTTGAGAACATCAGTTTCGCCTTTTTTCGCGAAGACCGGGACATCGATTTGTTTGCCGAGCGTTTCCAACTGGTCCATGGCGGCGGGACGATAGACGTCCGCAGCGACGAGCAGAGGTTGGCGACCTTGTTTCAAGAGCAGCTTGGCGAGTTTGGCGCTGGAAGTGGTTTTCCCAGAACCGTGCAAACCGACCATCATGATGCAGGTAGGACTGCCACTCAAATTGAGCGCGGCATTCGAGGAACCGAGCAGGTCCACCAGTTCATCATGAATGACCTTGATGATTTGCTGGCCGGGATGGACGCTTTGAAGAACTTCCTGGCCGAGCGCCTTGGTCTTGACGCGTTCGATGAAATCGCGGGCGACCTTGAAATTGACATCGGCATCCAGCAGGGCCAGGCGGACTTCGCGCAGAGAATCGCTGACGTTGTCCTCGGAGATTTTGCCGAGGCCGCGCAGGTTCTTAAAGGCGTTCTGGAGCTTGCCGCTAATCGTATCGAACATAAAAATACCGTATGGCAAGGAGAGCCAGTTGACAAGTGCGGCGGGATTTGGCTTAATTTGCGACCCGCGTTATAGTGGGAAGCGGTCGGTAGGATACCCAAGTGGCCAACGGGG
>JAQGPC010000198.1 GCA_028293285.1 Pedosphaera sp. | reverse complement strand
TCACTTCCTGCTTCGTTTTTTTACTCATGTCGCTGTGCATGTCGGGTAACACCGACTTTTGGCGCAACGACAGGTCTACGCAAACCTGTCACCTCACTCCGGGTAACATTCTTTTTGGCGCGAATCGTGTAAGTAAAACGAGTCACTTTCTTATTGTGTTTCTTCCTGGTCCTGTTACTCTTTTTTAAATTCTTGGAAAGATTTTGCGGTAATGCTGCGCCCACCATTCCTTTTTAATGTTGTAAGTAATAAAAACGTATGAACTCCTACACACGAATCCGAACTCGGTCGCTAACTCAAGGGTTGGCTGCACTGCTCACCTGCGCACTGTTGGCCTCAACAGCGAAGGCCGTCCCTTATGCTTCAGGCATAACGGACAATGGCGGCACTGTTTCCTACATTCTGAATGAAGATGCCCAAAATGTGAAGATAGCACTTACCGGGGGCGTTGCGGTCACGAACGACTTGGGAGCGCTGACTAAGGGTGTTCATACTTTCAGCATGGGTGGAAATACCGCCTATCGCATCATCGTCACCAAATCTGCCCCGGCAGCATGGAATTTAATTAGTGATGATTTGAACCCTTTAATGCGGTTTTTTGGTCCTCGCGGCCTGGCTGTGAATCAAAATGCCAAACATCCTGGCGCTTTTGGTCGCATTTACATTGCGAACTCGGCGGCTGGCCTTACCTCGGCCACGCCGACCGCCAGCAACCGCACGGTTCAGAAGGGCATTTACATTCTTAACGCGGATACTTCTGACACTTTTAACAATGGCGCCAATGCTGTTGTTACCGCTGGCATTAGCTTTGACCCAGCCAATGCCAACAGCCCATTTAAGATAGAAATGGGTGAAGATGGAAATTTGTATATTGGAGATTTTTCAAATAATAATTCGGGCATTTATCAGGCGGACGAAGACGCCACTAATGCAGTGCAAGTTCTCGATGGTATTGGGCTGGGCAACCCCGCGGTCCATACGGACATTAACGGATCACCTATTGTTAAAGGGTCGCTTGCCAATGGTGATCTGAAGGTTTGGGCGATCAACGGACAAGGGCCCGGTACGTTTAACTCAATAAATTTTTGGAACATCGGAGCGGGTCCATTTCCCTATGCCGTCGCTCCCACGACGTTAGGCAGTGCGGCGATTACTACAGTGGCCGATGTCCAATGCGATTTGGATATTGCGCCGGATGGCAAGTTTTTCCTCATGCAAAATCGGGCTTCTGGGACAGCAAATCTTTATGAGGCCACGCGTGTAAATCTGAAGGTATTCGCCACTGATGGAACCACTGTGTTGTGGGATTCACTTTCCAACAGTTTGGCAATCGGCCTCTCGGGGGATATCTTTGTTGGTTCCCGTGCCATTAAGCTCTCTCCTGATGGAACAAAACTGGCCCTAATTCGAAATGATACCCAAGTTTGGATAGTAGGACTTACTAATGGGATTCCGGATCTTTCTAAGACCAATCTTGTCAATGTCTTTGGTGCCACTTCAGCCACCATTACCACTAATGGACGCGAAGTTGCCTTCGATGCCGCTGGAAATCTTTACGCCTCTAATACATCGTTTGAAAAACTCCGCATTTGGTCGCCCGGTGGAACCACCACTGCCACGACCAGTTCTGATGGCACATTTGGAATTACCGTGCCAGCAACGCAGGTAAGTGTTACGGCCACGGACGCAACGGCTACCGAAGCCACCCCGGACACCACCGATCGCGGACAATTTACCATCACTCGAACCGGAGACATCAGCGGTTCACTGACAGTTAATTATACCATGGGTGGCACTGCCACAAACGGTGTTGACTATGTGACCCTGCCGGGTTCCGTGACATTCCTGCCCGGCGCCACTTCGACAAATATCACACTGGTGCCAATCGACGACTCAGTGGCTGAATTGACCGAAACTGCCATCCTGTCCTTGAGTGCTGGAGCAAATTTCTCCGTGACTGCTCCGGCCAGCGCCACAATTCAGATACTCGACAATGAAACCTCTGAAGTGTCCATCGCCACAAGCCAAGGCAGGTTACTTGAGAGCTTTGTGGGATCCACCGCCACGTTTACGGTCACTCGCAAAGGATCTCTTACTTCCGCACTGACGGCAAATATGTCCTATTCCGGCACCGCGGCCCGGGGGGTTGATTACAACGGTCCACTTACGATTGTTATTCCTTCAGGCGTTGCGACAACCAACGTGAACATCACTCCCATTGACGATGCGGTGTATGAAGGCAATGAATTTGTGACGAATTCAATAGTCACTGGCAGTGGTTACAACATCGGTTCGCCCAGTTCGGCATTCGCCACCATCATTGATGACGAACTGCCCCCCGCCACTGTTTTCTTCTTGGATAATTTTGATAGTATCGACAGCAGCACTAATTGGACTCTGAACTTCGCGGATGGCGGGTCCGATAGCTTTGCTGATTTTGGTTATGATTACAGCTTCAACGGTATTCCTTCGGCCCTTCATAGCACTGGTGGAACCACCACCGGCCTAAGGCTGCGGGTCAATGAATCGAGTGGAATCCTTGACGGCTTTAGCTTGTCCCCCACCGGGCAAAGCTATTCCGGTAATTACCGGCTGACTTTTGATATCTGGATCAATTTCAACGGGCCTTTGGCAGTCGGTGGTGTGGGCAGCACACAACAGGGCCTCTTTGGAGTTGGTACCTCCGGAACCCAGCCGGAATGGCCGGGCAATCCTGCCAGCGATGGCGGCTTGTTTTCAATCAACGGCGATGGTGGCAGCGCACCTTTGACTGGCGATTATAATGCTTACTTCGGAGCCACGACCAACAGTGATATATTGCGACTGGCTGGTGATGCCAGTAGAGTTTACACGGCTGGAACCCAGGCGGGATCAAGGGATAACTTCGATCCTTACTACGCCATTTGGGGAAGTCAGCCCGCGACCGCATCGCAATTGGCCGCATATCCTGGACCAACCGCCGGGGCCAACCAGACCGGACTCGCCTCAGCCGGCACATTTGGTTTTGCCTGGCATTCGGTAGTGGTTACCAAGCTCGATGAAACGGTCAATTTCTCGATTGACGGCATCAGCATCGCCACTCTGAGCAATACTGTTGCCACCCCGTTCCCAACAACTGGTAACATCTTCCTTGGTTATTACGATCCGTATGCCAGTATTTCGGACAATCCGGCAGTGAGTTTCGCTCTCTTCGATAACTTGAAGGTGACAAGCTACGTTGCCGCAGTGCCTCCCACCATGCCGCACATCACCAGCATCGGCGTCGTGGGCACTACCGCCACCATCAAGTTCACGGGTGGCGCCACCGATGCGTCTTCCGCATTCAAACTACTTGAAGCTGCTGTCATAACTGGTCCATTCACCACCAACAACAGTGCCGTGTATAGCGGCAGTGCTGGCAACTTCCAGGCGACGGTTACCACTGCCGGGGCAGTTCGGTTCTATCGCATTCAGCGTTAATCGATAGAAAAATCGAAGTCTTCAATTCAAGGCATCCGGGTTTCCGGATGCCTTTTTCGTTTGTCATTTATGAAATGGATTGACATTCCGCTTTTTTTTGACCACTGTCCGTCCCTGTTCGGCCAGTTCCTCCCTAACCTATTATGAAAGCAAACTCTAAAAAAATACTCGGAGCAGTTCTTTTAGTTGCGGCTTCACTTCAATTCCATGCGTCCGGTCAAGTCTTGTTTTCAGATGACTTCCAGGCCAATACTTCGGCCAGTTGGAGCATTTTTGGCAATTCTGCCAATGGAGCGACGACGGATTACAGTGCGCAATTTGCGTTTGATTACGGCACCCAAACGTACTCGTTAAATGGTACAACGAATACCGTTCCGCCCGCGCCAAATTCAGGCGGGACGACCAAAGGCCTGAAAGTCACGGTCAATAAGAACGGGAATACTTCCGCTGCCGGGGTGAGTTTGTATCCGACTGGCAAAGTCTTCACCAACAATTACGCTTTAAAGTTCGACTTGTGGATGGATTACAACGGCGACGTGGCGTTTGGTGGAAGCGGATCCACGGAGTTCGCCACTTTTGGGCTGGATCATCTTGG
This sequence comes from Pedosphaera sp., assembly GCA_028293285.1. Lineage (GTDB taxonomy): Bacteria > Verrucomicrobiota > Verrucomicrobiia > Limisphaerales > Pedosphaeraceae > Pedosphaera. The sequence goes on along the minus strand of JAQGPC010000198.1, from coordinate 17,822 downwards.
CACCGAGGTGAATTGGAGCAGTAGCACGATTTCAGGGGATGGCATTTGGTTTGCCACTGATGCGGACGCCGGGACTGGGCGTGATTATCGTGCCTATGTGGGTGATCCAGCTTCCAATCTGGAACTGACCTCCGTTACCGGTGGTTTCTTTGATCGGGAGGGAAATGGAACCATTGATCAAAATGCCCCGGATGATGGGAGCTTCAGCGGATACCAATTGATGTTTCGTTCTCCACCGTTCCAAACTCCTGGCGGCATCGGCAAGCGCTGGGTGCAGGTTGAGGTGCGTCAACAAGACGGAGTTGTATCATGGCTTATGGATGGTTATCTAATGGCTTCGCACAGTAACAATAATGGATTCACCAGTGGCAATATCATGCTCGGCTATATGGATCCTTTTACTGAAATTGCGAGCCCGGCCAATGAAAATTATGCCATTTTTGACAATGTCCGCGTGGTGGATTTGACCTCGAACACTCCGCTGCCAACCATTGACATTGTGGCGTTGGATTCAGACGCGTCTGAACCTGGTGCAAATACCGGTTTCGTGACCATTACGCGCAGTGGCAGCACCACATCTGCGCTGGTAGTCAATTTAATTATCACAGGAACTGCCTCCAACGGCGTAGATTATGTCACTATCCCAAGCACGGTAACATTCCTGGCAGGGGCTGCCTCGACCAATATCACGATTACTCCAATTAATGATTCCATCGGAGAACCGACGGAAACCGCGATTATCGCGATAGCTGCGAATGCCAGCGTCTATGAAGTGCGCACGAATGTTGCCATCGTGAATATTGCTGATGACGGAGACTTGCCCATTCTCACTCTCGCCACGACGCGCGCCATCGCCTACGAAAATTTTAGAGTTGGTAAATTTACTGCAAAATTTTCGAACCCCAATTCAACCGATACCATCATTCATTATACCTTGACCGGCACGGCCACTAACGGCGTTGATTATGTGACTCTTCCTGGCACTGCCACAATTTTGTCCGGACAAACCAATGTGTTGATTACTGTTTCTCCAATCAATAATACCAAGTTGGATGGTAATCGGACGGTTATCATGACTTTAACCAGCGGCGCAGGTTATGCTTTGGGTGCGACCACTAATGGCACCGTGACCATTCGAGATGATGATCTGGCACCGGGCACGCTTTTGTTCTCGGACAACTTTGACAGTGCCGCTTCTGCGAGTAGTTGGGCTGTCTTTAAATCGGATCCCGCCAATACATTGACTTTCGGATACGATTACGGTGCCGATGGCATTCCATCAGCACCCAATTCCGTAGGTGGAACCACCAAAGGTCTAAAGTTTGAAGCTCTCGCGGCGACGGCCTCAGGAATGAGCGTCTCTCCCATTGGACAGAGTTTTACGGGTGATTACCGGTTGCGGTTCGACATGTGGATCAACTATAACGGTCCTCTGGATGTCGGCGGTAATGATTCCACTGAATGCTTTGACGCAGGCATTGGTACTAGCGGAAACCATGTTAACTGGGATGCCGGTGACTCAACGATTGATGGCATTTGGTTCGCCATCACTGGTGATGGTGGTTATGGCGATGATTACCAGGTTTGGATCAATCAGAATGAACAATCCGTTGCTTCTGGAGTTTATACTGGCGGGTCCCAAAATAACAATGCTGCCTATTATGCAGAGTTTGGCGGGGATGCTGCGCCGCAGATTCAACAGGATAACTACCCCAATGACCAGACCTTGGTAACGCTCCCGGGCAATGGCGGGTTTGCCTGGCATGATGTAGTTATTACCAAACAGGGAACGAATGTAATCTGGTCCATCGACGGGTTGCAGATTGCCAAGGTCAATAGCACTGCCTTTACTCTCTCGACTAACATCTTCCTTGGTTACATGGATGATAGCAGTACCGCGGCACCCATCCCGGCTTTGAGTTTTGGTCTGGCCGACAACGTGCGCGTGGAAGCCTTGAATCTTCCAAAACCGCAAATCACCAGCATCAAAGTCATTGGGGTCAGCGTCCAGATTGACTTCTCTGGCGTTGCAACGGACACCACAGCCTCTTTCACGATCCAGAGCTCGACCACTATCGCTGGAACATTTGCTGACGTAAGTCCGGTTGCCACCATCACCCAACTAAGCCCGGGTTCATTCCGTGCCACCACCCCGGTGAATGGCAATGTGCGGTTCTTCCGCGTCCGGCGCTAAAATCAGTTGAATTAAATCACAAGGGCATCCACGTATTGCGTGGATGCCCTTTCTGTCTCTTTACATCCACCTCGGCTGGACTTATTTTTAAACTTTGTGACTGTGACTGAAAACAAAAAGGCGCGCATCGTCGTCGGTATGAGTGGGGGAGTTGATTCCTCCGCGGCGGCGGCATTGTTGCTGGAGCAGGGGTATGACGTCATTGGCATTACTCTCAAACTGTGGCCGCAGGATTGTGTCAGCCGCGCCGAGGATAAATGTTGCGGCCCTCAGGCCGTTATGGATGCCCGGAGTGTTTCGCATAAACTGGGGATTCCCTACTATCTGGTCGACGAAGCGGCGGATTTTCAAAAACAGGTCATTAATTACTTTGCGGAAGAATACAAGGCGGGCCGGACTCCCAATCCTTGTGTGATGTGCAATGAAAAATTGAAGTTTGGCACACTCATCAGTCGCGCGAAACAGCTCGGGGCGGAATACATTTCAACGGGTCATTTTGCGCGGGTCGAACGGAGCGTGGAAAATGGCCGCATGTTGCTCAAACGTGGTCGTGACCTGCGCAAGGATCAGAGCTATTTCCTATTTTCATTGCGGCAGGATCAATTGGCCAAAATTGTTTTTCCCTTGGGCGAATTGACCAAGACCGACACGCGTTGTGTCGCGCGCCAGAGCAATTTAAAAACCGCCGACAAGGAGGAGAGCATGGAAATTTGTTTCGTGCCGGACAAGGATTACGGCAAGTTTTTACAACAAGCCAATCTGGTGCAGAAACACAAGGGCGAGATTATTAATTTGCAGGGCCAGGTGCTCGGTAAGCATGAAGGCATTGAGTTCTATACCATCGGTCAGCGTAAGGGCTTGGGCATTTCATCTCCCAAACCGCTCTACGTTATCGAACTGGATGCCGCCAATAACCGTGTGATTGTAGGAGATGAGTCGGCTCTGGACCGTGATGAGTTCAAAGTAGAGCGTTGCAACTGGATACCCTTTGAAACACCGCCTGAAACGTTGGAGGTAACGGCCAAAATCCGCTATAATCATCCCGGCACGCCGGCCACCATCACTCCCGGACCAAATGGCAGTGCCCAGGTAAAATTGCATTGTCCGCAACGTGCGATAACCCCCGGACAAGCCTGTGTATTTTACCAGGAGGATCTGGTAGTGGGCGGTGGTTGGATTGGACGGTGATATTCCTCTTGCACGAAAATGTCTGATTGCTAGAGTCCTGCGCCCTTCTGTGGTTTATCCGGTTCGTTGGAACTGGTGGCTTTATTTTAACGAATTAATTGATGCATTGTGAAAATTTTTAGCGGCACATCAAATCAGCCTTTGGCTCGCTCCATTTGCGAGTACAATGGCATCGAGATGGGCAAGTGCATTGTCAGCGCTTTTCCCGACGGCGAAACCTTCGTCAAAATCGAGGAGAATGTGCGCGGAGAAGATGTCTTCCTGATCCAATCCACCTCGCCGCCGACCAACCATTATTTGATGGAAATGTTCATCATGATGGATGCCTTGCGGCGAGCCAGTGCCTCTCGCATTACGGCAGTGCTTCCATTTTATGGGTATGCCCGGCAGGACCGCAAAGACCAGCCGCGCGTGCCGATTACCGCCAAACTCGTCGCCAATTTGTTGGTCGCCGCTGGAGCAAACCGGGTTCTGACCATGGATTTGCATGCTCAGCAGATTCAAGGTTTCTTTGATATCCCCGTGGATCATCTTTATGCCGCGCCGGTGATGTATGATTATCTTAAGAAAAAGAAAATTGCTGATCTGGTTGTCGTAAGTCCTGATGTCGGGGGCTTGAAGATGGCCCACGCCTACTCGCAAGTGCTGGAGGCGGGATTGGCGATTGTGGCCAAACGTCGAAAAAACGCGCTGGAGATTGAATCCATGACCGTTATCGGCGAAATTCGAGGTAAGAATGTTTTGATGGTGGATGATTTGACTGAAACAGCCGGCACTCTGACCACGGCTGCCGCCCTATTAAAGAAAAAAGGGGCCAAGAAAATCATAGCCTGCGTTTCTCATGCTATTTTGAACGAAATCGGCATCGAAAGGCTCCGAAAATCTAATATTGACGAATTAATTACAACTGATACTGTCCTTCGCCCCGCTATAGATGGGATTAAAATTAGCACCATTTCGGTGGCGGGGCTGTTGGGTGAAGCCATTAAGCGAATTTCGAATAATTCGTCCGTGACTTCGCTCTTCGAATTGAAAGGCGGGCGCACCAGTTAATTGGTGTGCCTAAGCGCTTTAGAAAGAACAATTTAAAAAATGAAATCTGTAGCACTTAATGCGTTTCCCCGCACGTTGTCCCGGCGCGGTGGTTCTAAAAAACTGCGCACTTCCGGGCGTATTCCTGCCGTTATCTATGGCCGGGAAAAACAACCCCAAAGCTTGGAAATCGACAATAAGGACATGATGAACCTGATTCATCATTCCGTATCGGAAAACGTCCTGGTTGATCTTTCGGTCAAGGACGATGCCCGCCCGAAGCGCCTAGCCTTGGTGCAGGAGATTCAGCACCATGCCTTAAGTGGCAAGATGTTGCATATTGATTTTCATGAAGTTGCCGAAAACGAAAAGGTGACCATCATGGTCGCAGTGGAAACCACTGGCGAAGCCGTGGGCGTTAAGACCGACGGCGGCGTGCTGGAGCACGTGCTGTTCAAGGTCAAGGTTCGCGCACTTCCCAAAGATCTGCCGGAAGCACTGATTCTCGATGTCAGCCATCTCGGAATCGGCCAGGCCATTCATATTGGCGACATCAAGCCGCCCGCAGGCGTTGAAATTTTAGGCGATAAGCACATCTCGGTCATCGCCGTTGCCGCACCGTTGACGGAAGCCCAGGAAGCGGCTGCTGCCGCGGCTGAAGGCGGTACCGCTGAAGTGGAAATGATCAAAGAGAAGAAGGAAGACGGCGCTGAAGGTGCCGCTCCGGCCAAGGCTGGCGATAAAGCCGCCGCCGCCAAAGCTCCGGCTGCTGCTGATAAAGCTGCAGACAAGGGCGCTGAAAAGAAGGCCGAGAAGAAGAAGTAATGCATTCAGGCAGCCAGGCTCGGCTTGGCTGCCATACTCACCCCGGATATGGAGAGCTTGCGCCTCATCGTCGGGTTGGGAAATCCCGGTGCCAAATACGCCAAAACGCGGCACAATGTCGGTTTCCAGTTGGTGGAACGATTGGCAAAGCAGTGGCAGGTTGGCTGGACGACTGAAAAGAAGTTTCAGTCTAATGTCGCCCGGGTGGAACGAAATGGCGTTCCGGTAATTTTGTGCGAGCCGCAGACGTATATGAACGTCAGTGGCGAAGCAGTCGGTGCCTTGGTATCATTTTACCGTGTGCCGCTGACGCAAGTCGTGGTGGCCGTGGATGATGCTGATTTGCCGTTGGGACAGATTCGGATGCGCATGCGGGGCAGTAGCGGTGGGCATCACGGTCTCGAGTCGATTGAGAAGCACTTGGGCACATCGGATTTCGCCCGCTTGCGGATTGGCATTGGCCGGGCGGCCGATGGACAAAGGCAGATAGCGAATTATGTTTTGGCGCCTTTTGAGGCGACGGAAGCGGTTTTAGTGGATAAAGTGATAACGGTGGCATCCGAACAAATCGAATGCTGGTTGAGTGCGGGCATAGAAAAAGCAATGAGTCAATTTAATGGAGTTGTCAAAGACTCCGCGTAACAAAGGAAAACTGAGTGAATAGATACGAAGGTTTGTTCATATTGAACACGGCAGGTAAAGAAGAAGCCATCAAGGAAACCATTGATAAGCTGTCCACAGAGATCACCTCTGCTGGCGGCAAAGTCGAAACGGTCCAGAAGATGGATAAGCGGAGTTTCTCCCGCGTGGCGGACAAGAAATATTCTTCCGGCTTTTATGTAAACGTGATCTTCGCGGGCCAGCCTGCCTTGATCTCCCAGTTGCAATCGCGCTTCAGCCTGAATGAAGACGTGCATCGGGTATTGTTTACCCACGCGCCCACGCCCAAAGCCGACGTCGCTGTCGCCTAACTGGACCCATGGCCAATTTCAACAAAGTCATCCTTGCCGGGAATTTGACGCGCGACCCCGAGTTGCGCTACACGCCCAAGGGTATGGCCATCGCCAAAATTACGCTGGCTGTTAATCGCACCTGGCGTAATGAGGCGGGTGAGTCCAAGGAGGAAGTGACGTTTGTTGATGTGGACTCCTTTGGTCGCCAGGCCGAGACCATCGGGCAATACCTCAAGAAGGGTAGCCCGTTGTTGCTGGAAGGCCGTTTGAAGCTTGACCAGTGGGATGACAAGCAAACCGGCCAAAAACGCAGCCGTTTAGGCGTTATTTGCGAAAGCTTCCAGTTCTTGGGAACTGGCAATCGCAGTGAAGGTGGCCCTAGCGAAGCTGCTCCCCGCAGTCGTCCTGCCCCCGCCGCCAAGAACGAAAGCCCCGATGCCGACATGCCTCCGCCCGAGGATGATGACGTTCCATTTTAACTACTCGCAGTCGGAGTAGAACCTGATTCTCCTTCGCAATTTAAATTAATTTAACCATTTTTTCGTATGCCAAAAACTGAAGTCATTCTTACCCATAACATCGTCGGCTTGGGCGCCGAGTCGGATCAGGTCAAAGTCGCGGCCGGTTACGCCCGCAATTACCTGATTCCCCAAGGCCTGGCCATTCCCATGACCGGTGCCAACAAGCGCCGTCTGGAAGTTCTCAAGCAACGCCGCGCTGAACGCGAAGCCGAAGAACTCAACCACATGACCGAAATGTCCCGCAGTCTTGCCAAGTTGACTGCAGTCATCGCCGTCAAAACCGGCGAAGATGGCAAGATGTTTGGTGCCGTCACTGCTGGCACGATTGCCGACCAGCTCAAGACCCAGTTCGATGTCTCGCTCGACAAGAAGAAAATCCATTTGGAACAGCCCATCAAAAACTTGGGCGAACACGAAGTGGAATTGCGCCTTTATCATGGTGTTACTACCACGCTCAAAGTCCGTGTGGAAAGCTCCAATCCCGCGCCCCAACCCGAAGCTGCTCCTGCTGACAGTCGGCGCGATGACCGCACCGAGAAGCGCGGCAAACGCCCCGAACGCGCGCAAACTGCCGAGACAACCGAGAAGACTGACAAGGCCGAAAAGAAGCCCCGCGCGGCCAAGGCCAAATAAGAGCTACCAATTACCTTTCATCAAGGCAGGCTTAACCGCCTGCCTTTTTTATTTTTGGAGAGCACCCGTCCCGGGCGCAGCAATGACAAACACGCCAGCGTGATCAAATCTTTCACCTATAAAAACTAACCCACACGCGCACACCGTTCACGGCGCTTCAATGAAAATCCATCAACAGATGGAAAAGAATACCAGCGAGATCACCTACCAATTCTTGGTCTGCCGTGGCTGCCCTGGCCGCTTCTCTGGAGAAGCTAGCCGCAAAACTTCTTCATCACCCTTTTGGGCATCCAGCAACTGTTGCGCCTGTTTCGGAGTCATCTGTCCCGCCGCCATCATGGCTGCTTCTTTCTCAGCTTCTTCTTTTGATTGATCCTTGGCCTGATCAGACGCTTGCTGCTGCTGTTGGTCCTTCTCGTTTTTCTTATCTTGTTTGTCCTTCTTGGCATCAGCCTGCTTTTTATCCTGTTCGGCCTGGTCAGATTTTTCCTTCTCTCCCTTTTGTGACTGAGAATCCTTGCTCTGTTGGGATTTATCCTGGTCCTGCTTCTGTGACTGGGAATCCTTTTCCTGGTTCTTCTGCTGCTCTTTCGATTGATCGTTCTTTTGGTCCTGTTTCGAATTTTTATCCTGCTTGGATTTGTCCTGATTTTGCTGCTGCTGTTGTTGTTGCTGCTTTTTAAGTTCTTCCAATTGCTTCTCGACAAACTGCTGGTTGAATTTGGCGTCCGGATCCTGTTGGTTTAATTTTAAAGCGCTTTCAAAATGCTTCAACGAACTCTCCCACGCTTCCTGTTTCTTGCTCGGATCTTGACTGGTTTGGCCCATGCGAAACATCGTGTTCCCTAGATTGTAATAAGCCCGTTGTTGCAACTGCAAATCAGGCGAATTAAGTGTCTCATTAAATTGTTTGGCCGCTTCTTCGAATTGTTTGCTTTGATACGCCGCCGTCCCGGCATTGAAATGAAGCCGCTGGTCGTCCTTCTTCTTTTCAATCGATTGGCGGAACTCCTTCAACGCCTCATCATACTTTCCCGCTTCGTACTCGCGCAATGCCTTGGCCGGACTGCTCCATCCCGCCATGGGTAATGCCAATAAAAACAAAAGTGTGACCGTCTCCGTAATGCCGGTCTGCGCGGTAAAGGGGGAAGGTGCGTTCTCCGATTTACGCTTCCGTTTACGATCCGGCAAAAACATTTCAAAAATTAATAGCAGCATGGCAATCGCGAGCGGCCAATGATAGCGCTCGTGCAACCGCCGCAGCATCTTGGAGGAATTTTCTGATTTCGGCAACGGTGCCAGCCCCCGCTCATAAAGTGTGTCCATCGTTTTCGTTCCGCGCAAAGGCAGGTAAAAGCCATTCGCATCCGTGGCAATTTGCTGCAGCAACTTTTCATTGAGCTTTGATTTCACCGGTTGACCTTGCTCATCTCGAATATAATCCGTGCGGCCGCGTTCATCATGAATTCGCAACACTTCGCCATCCGGCGTACCAATGCCGACCGTGAAAATACGCATCCCTTCCTTGGCCGCTCTTTCTGCCGCTGCCACGGCTTCACTATCGTGGTCTTCACCGTCGGTGAAAAGAATAAGCACCTTATGATTATCCGCTTCATCCTTGAAAGCCGCCGCCGCGGTATCGATGGCCTCTGCTAAAGCGGTTCCCCCATCCGAGATGGTGCGCGTATCAAGTGAATCCACGCTCTGGCTGAACGCGGCATCATCCAGTGTAAGCGGGCATTGCAGGAAAGCGCTCCCGGCAAACGCAATTAAACCCAGCCGATCCGACTTGGCCCGACGCATTAAGTCCAACGCCGAAAGTTTAGCCCGCGCCAGCCGGTTCGGTGGCACATCCTCCGCCAGCATGCTGTTGGACGTATCAATAGCGATAATGATGTCCAGCCCACGTTGCTTGGCTTCTTCCAGAGTAAATCCCCACTGCGGCCGTGCCATGGTTAAAATTAGGAACACCACCGAGACGACTATCAACGCCATGCGAAACTTTTGCCTGGAAGGAGAAACGCCAATCTTCAAGTGTCCCAACAACCGTGGCGAAATAAACTGCGTGATCAATTGTTGCCGTTTGCGCCACGCCCACCAGAAGAACGCAATCAACGGCGGAACCAGGATCAACAACAGCCAAAGCATTTTGGGTGCGGCGAACAGGCTCATGGCAATTTCCTCCAAATGGTGTTGCTGAGAATCACTTCCAGGAGCAACAGGAACAATCCCGGCAATACCGCCCAGAAATATAGCTCCTGAAAATGCGTGAATTTTTTGACTTCAGCATCGGTTTTTTCCAGCCGATCAATGTCGGCATAAATTTTTTCGAGAGTGTCGGTGCTGTCCGCTCGGTAATACTTGGCCCCGGTCTTTTTTGCGATGGCGGTCAAAGTGTCTTCATCAATATCCACCTTCGCCTGCTGGTAAACCTTTTGCCCAAAAATATCGTATTGCCCGGTGAACATGCGCGCGACTCCGCGGGTCCCGACTCCGATGGTATATATTTTGACCCCAATCGCCTCTGCCGCTTCCGCTGCCGTCAATGGCGGAACTTTGCCGGCATTGTTCTGTCCATCGGTCATCAGAATCACAATTTTACTTTTCGACTTCAATTCGCGCAGGCGATTCATCGCCGTGGTCAACGCCGAACCAATCGCCGTCTGGTTTTGATTGATGGCCCCGATTTCCAATCGATCCAGATTATGCAGTAGAAAATCATGATCCAGCGTCGGCGGAACCGCCACGTAAGCTTGTGAAGCGAATACCACCAGCCCGAGACGGTCATTCACGCGTTTCCCAATAAACTTTTTCAAAACATCCCGCGCAATGATGAACCGGGTTGCCTGTTTTCCGTTCAGCACAAATCCCTCATCTTCTGCCGCCATACTGCCCGACATATCCAGTGCCACTACGATATCCACGCCACTGGCACTGACCTTCGCTTCGCTTTGAACCAATCGTGGCTGTGCCAGCGCAATAATAAAAAAAGCGAGCGCGAACCAGCGCAATTTCGGCAGGATGCTGCCCGCACTGGAACGGGTGATGCCGATGATTCCCTTGACCAATTGCACCGAGGAGTAGAGAAAGGCTGGCTGCTGTCGTCCGCGTCTCCCTTTAAGCCACGCCAATACCGGCAGCAGCGCGAGCAGCGTCAACAGGTAGGGATGGGCAAAAGAAAAGCTCATGCCTGACTTGGAGCAGAAGCCTGGTTTTGTGGCTCCGGTTGCGGTTCAGTTTCGTCAATGAGCCACACCGCAGACTCATGTAATGCCTGCAGCTCCGGCGGCCCCGGTTCATATTGGGCGAACTTGACCATGTCACAAATGGACAGGAACTCGCTCAAACTATGTTTTTGATCCGGCAGCAATAATTTGCTGGCCTGCAGCTCATGCAAAAATTCTTCCGTGGTTCGCTCCGGCGCATGAAAATTAAAACGCTCTTCCAAATAAAGTCGCACCGTGTCTGAAACGAGAATGCAAAATGGTCGCGGTTGATTAATGAGCGCCAATGCCTCCTGCAACTTCAACCGTGCCCGCTCATGCGGCGGCACCACCCGCACTAACTGCGGTTCGGTCGCCTTCTTTCGCCAATAACGCCAGGCAAAATAGACAATCGCAATCAACACCAACGCGCCAATCGCGCACCACAACAAAATCCAATAGGTCGGAATCTCCACCGGCGGCTTGATGGCCCGGATGTCATTCGTGCCCGGCAGGGCGGGGGAGTTGGTGACAAAAAGTGAGTTGGTCTTCATCCGTGCAATCGACGTTTTTCGCGCGTCTCAAAGAATCGTCCCAACGCCTTCCCATACGGCTGGTCCGTGCGCAATTGAATCGAGTCGATATTGGCAGACCGAAACACACGCAACAACTCCGCCTGCGCCTTGGCCTGTCGTTGGGCAAACGCTTCCCGCTTGCGCGGATCACCCGCATTCACTTCCACAACCTCGCCCGTTTCGCCGTCTTTCAGCACCAGCAATCCGATGGGCGGCAATTCCAATTCATAACGATCCGTAATTTGGATCGCCACCACATCATGCCGCCGGTTCGCCTGGCGCAGTGCGGTAAAGGAAGCTTGCGCGAGCGATTGCGGTAGCACCATACCACTTTGCCGGCGAGTGCTTGCCAGTGCGCCCGTGGTAATGTTCTGACCCAGAAAATCAGAAACCACTGCCGCAATGGCTTTATGCGGTGTCACGCGGGTAAGAAACTCAAGCGCCAGATTTAAATTCGTCCCACGCCGCTTCGGCTCATAGAAAAGAATTTCGCGAATGACACGCAACACATGACGGCGTCCCTTGCGCGGGGGAATAAATTTCTCCACTTCTTCGGTGAAAAGAATCAGCCCCACCTTGTCATTATTGCGAATGGCAGAGAAGGCCAGCACCGAAGCAATCTCCGCCGCCATCTCCCGCTTGGATTGCTCACCGGAACCGAACAATCCCGACCCGCTGACATCCACCAACAGCATCAGCGTCAATTCACGTTCCTCAACGAACTTCTTTACAAAGGGATGATTCATCCGCGCCGTTACATTCCAATCAATGGCTCGCACCTCATCGCCCGGTTGATACTCGCGGACTTCCTCAAAATTCATCCCTTGCCCCTTGAAGACGCTATGATACTGCCCGGCCAGCGTCTCGCTCACGAGCCGGTTGGTGCGCAGCTCAATCTGACGGATCTTTTTAAGAATTTCGCGGGGAATCATGTAAAATTGCGAGTGGCAAATGACGAATTTCAAATCGAAGGCGAAGCTCTTCCTAATTTGAACTCATCATTCGAAATCTCTTATGGTACCGGCAATTCATCAAAAATTTTCTGAATGATCGTTTCGCTGGTCTTGTTCTCCGCTTCTGCTTCGTAAGTAATCGTGACGCGGTGACGCAGCACATCCATGCCGATGCTCTTAACATCCTGCGGCGTCACATAACCGCGCCCCTTCAGAAACGCATAAGCCTTGGCCGCCAGCGTCAGTGAAATAGTGGCGCGAGGTGAAGCGCCCAACTGAATAAAATCTTTCGCTTGTATCTTGTAAGCCTCCGGTTCGCGCGTGGCGCAAACCAGGTCCACGATGTAATCCTTCACTTTCTCATCAATATAAATTTCATTGATGACCTTGCGCGCATCCATGATTTGCTTGGGCGTCACCACCGACTCTGCGCTCGGCAGGTTCGTGGTATGGGCCATCAAATCCAGAATCTGCCGTTCTTCCGCTCGCGAAGGATAACCAATCTTCAACTTGAGCATGAACCGGTCAACCTGCGCTTCGGGCAGGGGATAAGTCCCTTCCTGCTCAATGGGATTCTGCGTGGCCAAAACTAGGAATGGTTCTTCCAACTTGAAAGTTTGGTCACCAATGGTGACCTGCTTTTCCTGCATCGCTTCGAGCAAGGCGCTTTGGACCTTGGCCGGGGCGCGATTGATTTCATCCGCCAGGACCAAGTTGGCAAAAATCGGGCCGCGCCGCGTGGTAAAGTTACCCGATTGAGGATTGTAAATCTGGGTGCCAATGACATCGGCGGGCAGCATGTCCGGCGTGAACTGCAATCGCGAGAACTTCACGCTCAGGCAGGATGCCAGCGATTTCACAGATAAGGTTTTAGCCAACCCCGGCACGCCTTCCAACAGGACGTGACCATTCGCTAGCAGTCCGATGGTTAGCCGTTCCACCAGATAAGTCTGGCCGATGATGACTTTCCCGATTTCAGTGAACAACGGTCGAACGAAGGAACTGGCCTCCTGCACCGCCGCGTTTATCGCAGTAATACCTGTATTCATTATTTTGAGCTGAATGTTACTGTCCATGGACAAAAAAACTAGAAAATCTGTTCAGATAAATCTCGGGAATTTTAACCTGAAACTAGCACATAACCCATTGAGCGTCGTCCCCTCGTAAACTCAGCCAGTGGAGTATAAAATCAAAACCGCGATTGTGCGTCCACGATATCGCGCCCGATCTGCTCCTTGAGTGCTTCGAGGGAGGGGAATTTCATCTCGTCCCGCAACTTCTCAATGAACGTTATTTCCATTTCTTGATCGTAAAGATCGCCCTTGAAATCAAGCAAGTGCGCCTCAACACGCAACTGGAGAGCAGGGTTATTTAAAGTAGGACGCAGGCCAATATTCACTACCGCGCGATGCGTTTGACCCTGGACATGGGCACGCACCATGTAAACCCCATTGGGCGGCAGAACCAACCCCGTGACATCCAGATTGGCGGTCGGGAATCCGAGTTTGTGGCCGAGTTGATCCCCGCGAATAATTGGACCGCACACCGAATAAGCACGTCCCAACATCTGACTAGCCGCATCCAGATCGCCATTACGAATAGTGTCCCGAATACGTGTGCTGCTGATGACCTCGCCATCCAGCGAAACGGCCGCCATGCCATGCACGGTAAACTTCAATTCCTCACCCATGGCTTTGAGTAGCGCCACGTTTCCCGTGCGTTTATGTCCAAAAGAAAAATTACTGCCCACGCACAGGCTTTGAATTTGCCCTAGATCTTTCGCCAACCCGCGAATGAACACTTCACCGCTTTGCTCGCTAAAAGGCTTATCGAAATGAATCAACAGTAGGGCATCGCTGCCCAGCGATTCAATCGCGCGCAGTTTTTGTGACAATGAATAAATCAAGGGCGGCACGCGACTGGGTGCTACGACCGTATTCGGATGACAATCGAAAGTTACTACCAACGACAATGCTTCGTGTTGGCGCGCATCGGAAATAGTCTGGCGGATAATCTGCTGATGCCCCAAATGCACACCATCGAAAAAGCCAATCGCCAGGCAAACTTTGCGCCCATTCGGATTAAGCTCACTGGCTGTGCGAATAATCTTCATCGGCTCTTAATTTGCGAGCAAGGGCGGTTTAAGTCAGCTTCAAAAAAGGAATAATGCGCTTCTCCAATTCACCGTTCGACAACGCCAAACTGTCTTCAAATGTGATGGCATTGGCCACATCGAACTTGCCGGAAACCGTCCGCCGCAACGTGGCAAGATGCGCGCCACAGCCAGCCTTCTGACCCAAGTCGTGCGCCAGGCTGCGCACATAGGTTCCCTTCGTGCAAGCCACGCGAAAGTGGCCAATTGGTTCGTTATAATCGGAAAAGCGAAAATTATAAACGTGAATCAAGCGTGCTTGGCGTTCGACCTCAATACCCTTGCGCGCAAGTTTATAAAGTGGCACACCATCCTTCTTGATCGCCGAAACCATGGGCGGCATTTGCATCTGGTCGCCAACAAATGTGGTCGCCATTTCGTTCAGTTCAGCCAGCGTCATCGGCGGCACGGGCAGGGAAGAAACCAACTCGCCATCCGCATCGTAACTACCTGTTGTCTCACCGAACTTGATGGTTCCCTCATACACTTTATCGGACGACATAAGCCGCTCCGAAAGCTTGGTTCCACGACCAAGCACGATGATGAGTAACCCCGTGGCATTGGGATCAAGCGTTCCGCAATGCCCAACTTTCTTGATTTGAAATTGGCGACGAATCGCATCTACAACGTCGTGCGAAGTGGGGCCAGAGGGTTTATCAATTAGTAACGCGCCGTCGAAAGGATCAAATTCGAGCATACAAATAAATTTTTAAGAGCGGTAAGAAATGGACCAAATGTTTGGCAAATAAATTCTCCGACAGAAGAATTTATTCAGCCGCATCCAAAGCTTTTTTTATCGCTGCGATTACCCGGCGTTGTACGGAAAGGGGAGGGCCGGGAATGCGCGCACCAGCCGCAGCTTTGTGCCCGCCACCATTAAAGAGCGCAGCGATTTCATTCACATTCACTTTTTCATTTTTGGAACGCAAACTGATGCGGGTCATTTCCGGTTCCATTTCTTCGAACAAGCAGGCTACTTCCACTGGTTCGATG
This sequence comes from Pedosphaera sp., assembly GCA_028293285.1. Taxonomy (GTDB): domain Bacteria; phylum Verrucomicrobiota; class Verrucomicrobiia; order Limisphaerales; family Pedosphaeraceae; genus Pedosphaera. The sequence continues at coordinate 2,600 of JAQGPC010000198.1, read as the reverse complement.
GCGCGAATATGATCGATCAATCCTTCCGAATCGCTCGTGTCCGCGCCGGTGCGGGTGAAGTCGGCCTTTTTCAACCAGAAATAGGCGATCTGGTCGCCATGCGTGAGTCGGAAATTATTGTAAACGTGCTTCAATAATTTCACGCGTGAGAGGGGATATGACTGATAAACTTCGTCGCAAATCTTTGCCAAATCCGCGCCGCGTTTCACCAGTTCACCCGCAACATTGTACGTGCTCGGACGTGTGCTCGGATATTGAAATGAACCAGTGTCCGTGGAAACGGCGGTGAACAAACAATCCGCGATGGCTGGCGTAATGGGCCAGTTGGCAGACTTCAGCAATCGAAAAATAATTTCGCCGCTCGAAGGTTCCTTGGCCGAAATCCAGTTGATATCCGCGTAGCGGGTGTTGCTCTGGTGATGGTCAATATTGATGAACAACTTGCGCTTGTTGATGCAAGCCCCCACTTTTCCGAGGCGCTCAAAACTTGCGGCATCCGTGGCAATGACGCAATCAAACTCCATTCCTGGTCGCGGTTTCTGCACGATCTTGTCTGGATCGAGAAAGGCCAGTTTGTCCGGAACAATGTCCTCGTTCCAGCACCAGACCTTTTTGCCTTCGTTCTGCAAAGCCAGCGTGAGGCCGAGTTGCGAACCGATGCAATCGCCGTCCGGGCGGACATGTCCAACGACACAAATAGTACGACTGTCGCGAATCCCTTCGAGGATGCGATCAATTATTTTCGGACGGTTTTTCATCTTGAGGACCCGAGTGCTCCAGTTCGTCAATGATCTTCAACACCTTGTTGCCCTGTTCAATTGACTCATCAATGACAAACCGGAGTTGAGGCGTGTATTTGAGAATGACGGCCTTGCCCACGAGGCCCTGAATGCGTTTGCGATGTTGGTTGAGCTGCGCGAATCCCTTTTTCTGCTGTTCAGCGTTTCCGAGAATGCCGACATAGACCGTGGCCATCTGCAGGTCACTGCCTACCATCACATCATTGACCGTGATCAGACCGGCTTCACCCACGGGAATTTCCCGGCGAATGACTTCGCCGATCTCACGCTTCAATAATTCGCGCACTCGTTGAAGTCTGAGTGAGGGCATGGGAAAACTTTAAGAAAGAATTAGAGTTTTTGGGCCACTTTTTCGATCATGTAACATTCGATCGAATCTCCAACCTGGAAGTCGCCGAAACCTTCAATGCGTATGCCGCATTCCATGCCGGCCCGCACTTCGTTGACTTCGTCCTGGAACCGGCGCAACGATTGCGTGACGCCTTCGTAAACCAATCCCTTGCGGCGCATGACGCGAACTTTGCCGCGCACAATGCGTCCCATGGTAACCATGCAACCCGCCACAGGAATACCTTTTGAAAGCGCAAAAATCTGACGCACTTCGGCGGACCCAACAACCACGTCCTTTTGCAACGGGTCGAGCAAACCTGCCATCGATTCCTTCACCTGATCGATCAATTCGTAAATAATTGCGTAAAGCTTGATTTGCACCCCTTCGCGCTTGGCGACATCGGGCACCCCGTTATCAATGCGGGTATGGAAACCAAGAATGACCGCGTCCGAAGCAGAAGCCAGTGACACATCGGATTCAGTGATAGTACCGACCGCGCTATGGACAATTTCCAGACCCACCTTGTCGGAGTCGATCTTCTTCAACGCTTCAACAATCGCTTCCACAGAACCCTGCGTGTCTGCTTTGACGACGAGCTTCAACGCCTTCGCGTTATTTGAAGTCATCGTGGCAAAAAGATTTTCCAACGTCACTTTGGTCCGGGCTTCCTGACCCAAAGCACGGGCTTCCATGGTGCGCTTCTCACTGATTTCGCGCGCTTCCTTTTCGCTCTCCACGACTCTAAATTCCAGACCGGCTTCGGGCACGCCATTCAATCCGAGCAATCTGACGGCCACGGATGGAGCTGCTTCTTTGAGACGTTTATTTTCTTCGTTAATTAGCGCGCGAACCTTGCCGTAGAAAGGACCGCAAATCACCACATCACCCAGATGCAGCGTGCCTTTGCGAATCAATACCGTGGCAGTAGGACCACCAGGTTCCAAACCAGACTCGATCACATTGCCCTTGGCAAGACGCGTCGGATTGGCCTTAAGTTCCATGATTTCAGCCTGGAGCAGGATAGCTTCAAGCAGCTTATCAATGTTCTTCTTCGTCAACGCGGAAACATCCACGAAAATTGTTTTGCCGCCCCATTCTTCACAAACAAGTCCTTTTTCCTGCAACTGTTGGCGAACCTTCATCGGGTTCGAATTGGGGTGATCGCATTTATTAACTGCGACAATGATTTCAGCCTTTGCCGCTTGGGCATGGCTCAACGCTTCGAGCGTTTGCGGCATGACACCGTCATTGGCAGCAACCACGAGCACGACGATATCCGTAACATTCGCTCCACGCGCGCGCATCGCGCTGAAAGCAGCGTGACCCGGCGTGTCGAGGAAAGTGATTTGCTGCAGCTCGTTCTTCCGCTCAGGGTGGGGGAACGCAATCGTATAAGCACCGATGTGCTGAGTAATGCCTCCGGCTTCGCCAGCAACCACGTCCGACTTGCGAATCACATCGAGCAACGT
>JAQGPC010000153.1 GCA_028293285.1 Pedosphaera sp. | reverse complement strand
TACACCTCGGGCTCGACCGGCAAGCCCAAAGGAACGACCATCCCGCACCGTGGAGTAGTGCGTTTGGTAAAGAACACTAATTATGCAACGTTCACGGCGGACGAAGTTTTTCTTCAGTTTGCACCCATTTCATTCGATGCCTCCACACTGGAAATTTGGGGGCCATTGCTCAATGGGGGCAAGCTGGTAATCATGCCGCCAGGAACACCTTCGTTGGAAACTCTGGGCCAAGCTATCCGGCGTCATAAGGTCACCACCCTCTGGCTTACGGCTGGTTTGTTTCGCGTAATGGTCGATGAGCGAATTGGAGATTTGAAGCCCTTGCGACAATTACTGGCAGGAGGTGATGTGTTGCCAGTGGCACACGTCCGGAAGGCCTTGGACGAATTGCCTGAGTGCCGGTTGATTAACGGTTATGGCCCAACAGAAAATACCACATTCACCTGTTGTCATACCATCTCGGAAAACGAATTAAAGGCCGGTTCCATCTCCATTGGCAAACCCATTGCCAACACCCAGGTTTACATTCTTGATCGGTATTTGAAACCAGTGCCAATCGGTGCGCCGGGAGAACTTTATACGGGCGGAGATGGATTGTCGCGCGGTTATCTCAACCAACCCGAATTAACTGCGCAAAAGTTCATCCAGAATCCTTTCAATCATAAGCCAAATGCGCGCCTTTATAAAACAGGCGATCTCTGCCGTTATCTGGCGGACGGCCGGATTGAGTTCCTAGGGCGCATCGATCAACAGGTAAAAATTCGCGGATTTCGCATTGAGTTGGAGGAAATTGAAACAGTTCTCTCCGGACATCCTTCAGTGCGTGAAAGCGTGGTTATAGTACGCGAGGATATACCTGGTGAAAAAGTTTTAGTGGCTTACCTGGTTGCCAGATTGTCCGCAGAGCCCGCAACTGAGGAGTTGCGCGCGTATTTAAAGGCGAAACTTCCAGACTACATGGTTCCAACTGCTTTTGTGGCATTGAAGTCACTGCCGCTTACTCCAAATGGGAAAGTAGATAAACGAGCATTGCCAATGCCGGAACAGACGACCACCGACCGGTCACAAAAATATGTTCCCCCCGGCACGCCAGTTGAAGAAGTATTAATTGGAATTTGGCAGGAATTGCTTCACGTGGATCGGATCGGCATCCATGATAATTTCTTTGAACTTGGCGGGAATTCACTGCTGAGCATTCAGATTATCGACCGGCTCAATCGTGCGGGGCTTAATTTTGCGCCGTCGCAATTCTTTCAACATCAAACGGTGGCAGAACTGGCCACAATGGTGATGACCAGTCGGGCGGTGGACTCGCAGGAGGGAGCGTGGTCTTCGCTGGTGACACTACAGGCGAACGGCACTAAACCGCCATTTTACCTGATCCACACTTCACCAGGGGATGTGCTGGGATACATGAAACTGGTTTATTATTTAGGTAATGATCAACCATGTTATGGATTCCAATCGTTGGGACTTAATAAAATTGAAGATAGCCATCAAACACTGGAAGAGATGGCCGCACATTACGTCAAGCTGATGCGTGAGTTCCAACCGAAAGGTCCGTATTACCTGGGCGGTTGGTGTTTTGGAGGAAATGTCGCTCTGGAGATGGCCCAGCAATTGATAGCCAAAGGACAAACTGTGGCATTCGTGGCTTTGTTTGAGGCGTGGGCGCATCCACCGCCGGTTACTTATGTCCGATATTATATTCATCGCACGGTCGGTTTAATGGGCTTGGGGCCGCGGGCAATGGCAAGGTACCTCAAGCGCAAACTGTTTCAAATATTGAAAATTAAACGTGCGCCTGATCCGGACGGGGATGAATTTGCATTTAGCGCCACTCAAAATGGGCCATTCAAGAACCGGGAACATGTCTATAAAATCAACCTGGCCGCCACCCGCAAATATAAATCGAGGCGATATCCGGGAATTGTCACTCTTTTCAATGGCACCTATTATCAATCCCACGATCTCCTTCCACCGCACGCCGGATTTACGACCTTGGCTGAGGGAGCTGAGGTTCATTTGATTCCCGGGAGTCATAGATCGGTTATCAAAGAGCCGAGTGTCCGATTGCTGGCCGAAAAATTGAAGACTTGCCTGGAACATGCCCAGGCCGAATCTGCCAAAACACAATCACGCTCGCCTGGAAAAGCGCACTTGCCGAAGTCAAAGCAAGCATTCAAATAGGGAATTAAAGGGGCAATTAACTATGCTGGCATGTCACACTCGTCAATTGCTCGTCAGATTTTTGCTTGGCGTGCTTGTACTTGGATTCACCGGGGGCAAATTATGGGCACTGGACCCGGTGGATTATGTTGTGCCTACGAGCGCGCAAGTCCAAGTCACACCACCAAAGATTATTTTGAGTTGGCCTGCTGATATTGATGCGCGGGCATTTAATATTTATCGAAAAACCATAACCGATACTTCCTGGGGCAATGCCATTGCAGTATTACCGGCCAATGCTACAAGTTATGTTGATACGAACGTAATCGTAGGGAATGCTTACGAGTATCAAATTGAAGAACCGACCGACTATTTTCCCTATCCAAATGGAAACGCTTCCGAATGGAAGATAGCCTACGGCTATATTTATGCGGGCATTCAATCAGCTTTGACCGAGGACCGGGGTAAAGTGATTCTTATTGTGGATAACTCGCATTCCACAAGCCTGTCGAGTGAGTTAACCCGGTTGCAGCAAGATCTGGTGGGTGATGGTTGGACTGTATTGCGTCATGACGTGAGCCCTTCGGCCAGCGTGGTGAGCGTGAAGGCGCTGATTCAGGTGGATTATAATGCAGACCCCAACGTAAAGGCGGTGTTTCTATTTGGCCATGTGCCGGTTCCATATTCGGGTGATCTCAATCCCGATGGCCATAGTGATCATAAAGGAGCCTGGCCGGCAGACGCGTATTATGGTGAGATGAATAGCACGTGGACTGATTCATCGGCGAACGATTCCAACGCGCAAGATAGCCGGAATTTCAACATTCCCGGGGATGGGAAGTTTGATCACTCGGTGCTTCCCTCCAATGTGGAACTGCAAGTCGGCCGGGTTGATTTGTACGATCTGCCAGCATTTCTTCCCAAAACAGACGTTGATTTGTTACGTCAGTATTTAAACAAAGATCACAATTTTCGGCTGGGAAACCTGAGCGTGCAAAGACGCGGGTTGTTGTGTGATAATTTTGGCGAATTAGATGGTGAATCGCCCGCAGCCAGCGCCTGGCGGAATTTTGCGCCTTTGTTTGGCCCGGCTGCACCAACGATAATTTCAGCCGGCCAATATTTTTCAACACTTGGTTCACAGGATTACCTTTGGTCTTACGGATGTGGCCCGGGTGGCCCGGATTTCGCCCAGGGAATAGGCAATACTGGCGACTTTGCCAGTACGGATGTCAGAACAGTTTTTACCATGCTCTTCGGCAGCTATTTTGGTGATTGGGACCAGACGGATGATTTTTTGCGCGCTCCGCTGGCTTCGACGACTTATGGGCTGACCTGCACTTGGGCTGGTTTTCCTCATTGGGCTTTTCATCCCATGGCTTTGGGGCAAACCATTGGTTACAGCACCTTAATCAGCCAGAATAATACTGTGCCTGGATTATATAAAAGTTTTGTCAACTCTTCTGCACACATGGTCCATATGGCATTGATGGGTGATCCTACATTACGAATGCACCCGGTGAAACCACCCACATCGGTGACAGGCACCAGCACTAGTGGCGTGATTTTGAGTTGGACGTCTTCCGCCGATACAGTACAGGGTTATCATGTCTATCGTTCTCCAAACGCGACTGGCCCCTTTACACGCTTGACCAGCTCGCTCCTGACAAACACGAGTTACACAGACACGAGTGCTTTGTCCGGCAGTTACACTTACATGGTGCGTGCGGTAAAACTGGAAACGTCAGGAAGCGGGACATATTTCAATCCGAGCCAGGGCGCATTTTTTACGCTTGATGTAAACGGAGGTTCCCTGAGTTGCCTGCCTGGACCGTCGGGCTTGGTAAATTGGTGGCCGGGCGACAGCAACGCCAACGACATCCAAGGCGCCAATCATGGGATAATTCTAGGTGGCACAACCTTTACCAGCGGCGAAGTGGGATTGGCGTTTAGTTTTGACGGCCAAATAAATACGATGTCAGTTGGAGCTGTTTTTGCCTCGGTAACAAACAATTTTACGATGCAATTCTGGGCCAATCCTCTGGCTTCGCGAGCTTCGACAGTTGAAACGAATAGTGGAATTACCGGCACAAGCGGCCAGCGTTATGTGATTTATCCCACGCTGGGGGCAATCAATTATGGTGCCGGGCATGCTGGCGTGGGCATTTCGGTCGGCACAAATGGCATCAGTGTTTTCGAACATACAAGCGGTTATTTGCCATCTCTGTTGGTTTGGAACGCAACGGTAACCAACTGGACACATATTGCAGTTGTCTATGCAAACAACCAACCGCTTTTATATGTGAATGGAGTTTTGAAACGCACGGGTTTGACCAGCACTAATGTAGTCCATCCGAGCGGCGACATGAGCGGTCCCTATGGCTATTTCAAGGGCGGGGTGGATGAAGTGACTATTTACAATCGCGTCCTGAGCGCGACAGAGATACAGGGTATATATAATGCAGGCTCTGGAGGCATGTGCAAAACCATCCAGGTTACCAACATTAAAGAAGTGGGCGGGCACGCCCAGTTAACGATTCAAGGGAAAACCGGAAGCTTTGGCATCGATACTTCAACCAATCTCGCCCTTTGGACGCCTTTAGTGACTTTGACCAATGCCACCGGTATCATCCAATACACCGACCAATCGACCAATTTGAACCGCCGCTTTTATCGATCAGTGACTCGTTAAATTTATTTGCCGTATTTTTCCAGGGTGATTTCGGAGTATGATTGTGAAGGGAGATCGAACAATGGGGAAGGTGCCTTGTTCAAATACTTCTCAAAAAAAGCCAGCGTGTAGTCATCAACAATACGCGCGCAACGATAGGCACTAATGGTTCCCGCATCGGTGAAGCGGGACAATGGAGAAAATAAGGCAGTATCAGAAAAATTCGAGTGCTTCGCTTTTTTGATGATAAGATTGTAACCGCCATTAAGTCGAAAAAAAGCATCCTGCACTTTGAAACTTCGGTCATCGAGCTTTGCATAACTGGAGTGAGCAATTTCTTCCGCCGAGGGGCGAACTTCATCGCTGCTCATGAACAGAAAAGGCTGCTTCACACGTTGCTCAACTGCATCGCCAAAAATCATTCCATCCATGTTCATGCCAGCCTTAAAACGATTATCAAGCAGGCAGGCTTCCGCGGCGACAGTGCCGCCGAACGAATGGCCAAAAATGCCGACACGTTTTAAATCTAACCGGTGAATAAAACGTCCGGTAACGTCGTGCACATTCAGTTCCGCAAGTTGGTTGAGCACGAAAATGGCGTCCTGTGCCCGGAGTCGCGCCTGTATGGGAGCAATGTGGAGATAGCGTTGAACTCCTTCGTCACTCGAAAAATCAACATCCAACTCCGGACCGGAAAAAATAATTCGACCACCGGGCATGACAGTGACTCCAGTACAATAGGTATGATCGATTCCAGCCACAATAAAACCGTGACTGGCCAATTCTTCAGCTTGGTACGTATTTTGATTTCGTGATCCTCCCCATGATGGCGAAAAAATTAAAATAGGATAATCAGGTTGCTGTGGAGAGAGGGCGGCATCAGGAATAGAGTGGGTTTCAACCAGATTAAGTTGAGAGAACCGCAAGCCATAAGCCTGTCGCCTGGCTGCCTCAGCGTCACCCAGATTGGCAAGGTAGTGTTCTGGCTTACCATGGCACGATGGCTCAACCGGATACCAAAGTTGGACCATTAACTCTCTTCGATCCTTGGGGTTTTTAGAAAATGTTTCCGAGCGAGAATTGTCTGTGAGATGCAATGTGACTGTCCCGACCAAATAAGGCCCAGTCGGTGCGGGGAATTTGAATACTGGAAAGACAAAAGACAGCATGGCCGCGCAAACGAGCAATGCAAGTCCGACTAGGTCCACCAAAATCATTCGCCAACTCTTGAAACCATTGATGGTTGATCGGGTCAGAAGCTTAAAATGAACGATCAACAAAATTACAATAACCAGATAGGCAGGAGTCATTTGCCAGCGGCTTTTTTCCAGACATAAGTGCAATATAAAAAATGGTATGGCGAGAAAGGAGAAAAAGAGTAGCCACTTTGGCTTTGGCCATCGTGATAGCATGCTCCAGCCAAGCGCCGGCACGTTAATCAGCAGAAGCAAGATCTCAAAAAGTCTCATACAAAATGGCAGTCAAAAGTTGAGAGAATTCGAGTTTAATTGGAAACAAAAAAACCCGATTTGCCATATGACAAATCAGGAATTTTTAAATTGGTTGCGGGGGTGGGATTTGAACCTATGGTCCCGCATGCGGGATGATGAGCCTGACGTGCCAACCCAGTGAGGCGATATAATCGATCGCCACCTTTCTGACGCTTCAACTCCAATTCTAACTTGCGGGAATCAGATAAACTCATGGCGGGTTTCTCCCAAAGCAACAGCCAAGGGCCTTTATTACGCGTCCAAGTTGAAACGCCACTATTGTGCTGCGCAAGTCGGCGTGCAACATCATCAGTCAGGCCGATGTATAACTTCCCGGAAGGATTCTTAATTATATAGACGGAGTAAATGAGTAAGGGCACATCCATAAAAAAACCTGATTTGCCATATGACAAATCAGGAATTTTAAATTGGTTGCGGGGGTAGGATTTGAACCTACGGCCTTCAGGTTATGAGCCTGACGAGCTACCGGGCTGCTCCACCCCGCGATCACGAGCACACCATAATGTCCGAACTTAACTTCCGCAAGCTCTTTCGGATTAAATCGCTCCGGCCGCAAAAACCGCCTCGGTCATCCCGTGAATGATCTTCTTATCTGCCGGACAAACCGTTGCCAAAACCCCGCCCAGAGTAGCGCGAGCAGAGTCTCCTTCACCGGCAACGAAGTAGTAGGGACACAAGCGAACACGCCCTTGCATCGGCACAACTTCGTTTCGCTCAAAATCAAACCATTGGAATTCAACCAGGCTCGGCTTCTCGTAACGTTGCAGGATATACGGTGAGGTCGGGAAACTTGCCAGTGCAGTATCCACTGCGGCGGACCATTCAGCGTGTGAAAGATCGCTGCCCAGAGAAACGCCCCGTGCACCCCATGCTTTGGGAGAAAATCCGGAGACTTTCAGGATCAGTTCGCGTTCCTTTTGCGACAGCGTTTTAAGCTGGTTCCAATCCGTAAGATTCAATTCAGGAATCGCTGCGTGTGGAGGAAGTGGCGTAGGATCAACCATCCAACTGTAAGGAACCATTTGCAGCAGTTTATTCAAAAACCCTTCGCCTAATTCCTGTCGCCAGAAATTCCGCAAGTTGCGATTCCAGAGCAGGGCAAAAAGCATCTTCTCCTCAAACATCGGTTTGGGCGGCGGAGTGAGCCGAATCTTTTTCTCTCGCGCGCAATCGAACAGGACTGGAGCGGCAGGGACATTCGCTGCATCAAACAATTCGAAGAAGCGATAGACCGCATCACCTTCTTTCACATCGGTGAAATTTGGTGGTTGTACCTTGAAGCGTGATTCCCCAAGTTGGCTTGCCAGCCAAGCCATCTCAGGTCGATAAGTGGCCGACTCTTCTGAGATAACCAGATGCACATTGGGAGCGTCCCCAAAGATACTGCCAAAACCCTGCACCATTCCATCGCCGCCGCCAACAACCTCCATGCCGAGTTGCGCATAGGTTTGATTCAGCCACGCGGTCAATCCAATGCCGCCGGGCACACTATCCAACTCAGTGATGTGCAGGCCATTTTCAGTAATTAACAAATCAGGCCGGATGACCCGCGGCCACTCGTTTTTTAAAGCCGCCGAGCGTTGCAGTGCGATTAAGTCGTCCGGCTTTCCCTGATCCATCAGGCTCGCAACCCACGCTGGTTGCTTGCCTTCCACGCTCAAACGATAAAGCCGATTTACCGCCTTGTTGAATTGCAGCAAAATACGGCCAAGCTTTTCCAGTTCCTTGACTGTCTCAGCTCCCAGTCGAAATGGAGTAGGGGAGACACGCCATTCATGCCCGGCAAAGAGACCGTCATGAGGCATTTTTTCGCGAATGAAACGCGCGCGTTCCGCCGCAGTCTCCGGCAAAGGAGAGGTCATAGTATTCATGGTTTCTTCTTGCTCTGAATCAAACCCGCACCTGGCCGTTCCCAATGCCAACCCATTTATACGTAGTCAATTCTTCCAAACCCATCGGCCCCCGCGCGCCAATCTTGTCCGTGCTGATGCCAATTTCCGCGCCCATGCCGAACTCGCCGCCGTCAGTAAATCGCGTCGAAGCATTCCAATAAACCGTGGCCGAATCTACTTCACTGAGAAATTGTTTCGCCCGCTTTTCGTTCCGGGTCACAATACTGTCTGAATGTGCGGAGCCATAATGATTGATATGATCAATGGCTTCCTTGACTCCATTCACCACGCGCACAGCAAGAATCAGCTCGAGATATTCCGCATACCAATCCTCTTCCGTTGCGGGTTTCACGTTTGGTATTTGCGAACCCAAAATATTCTGGGAAACGCCGTCCACACGGAGTTCAACTTTGTTCTCAGCCAATTTTTGAGCCATGACCGGCAGAAAAGTAGGCGCGATGGCCTTATCCACCAAAAGCGTTTCGATGGCGTTGCAAACTCCGGGACGCTGGCATTTGCCATTGATTATAATATCTTCCGCCATTTTTACATCCGCATCCGCATCCACATACACATGGCACACGCCCTTGTAATGTTTGATCACCGGCACCTTGGAACTTTCCGCAACGGCGCGGATTAAACCCTCACCGCCGCGTGGCATGCAGAGATCCACATATTGTGTCAGCGAAAGCAATTCCTTGATCGCCTCTCGTTCCGTGGTTTGCACAACCTGAATGGCATGCTCTGGAAAATTTGGCAGTCTTTGCTTGGCGGCGGAAATCATGACTTGTGCGATGGCTTGATTGGAATGAATCGCTTCCTTGCCGCCGCGCAAAATGGTGGCGTTGCCCGACTTGAAGCAAAGGCTCGCCGCATCTGCCGTCACATTGGGCCGTGATTCATAAATAATCACCACGACTCCGATTGGCGTGCTGATTTTCTGTAGCTTCAAACCATTGGGACGAGTGCGTTCATCAAGAATTCTGCCGACCGGATCGGGCAGGGCAGCGACTTCGCGCAACCCCTTCGCCATTCCCGTGATACGTTTGTCATCCAGTTTAAGACGATCCAACATCGCCGAAGAAAGGCCGCTTTGTGTGCCCGCCGCCATGTCCTTGGCATTGGCATCTTTGATGGATTGACTGTTGCCCTCCAACGCTTCCGCCATGGCCAGCAGGCAGGCGTTCTTTTCTGCGGTGGTCAACTTGGCCAATTCCCGCGAAGCTCCCTTGGACTGCTTCGCCAATTCCGTCATTTGTTCCCGTAAAGTCACAGCGCAAAAGTAAGCTAAATTCCAAAAGTTAAAAGTGAGAAAATAGTATTTGCTTTTTTCACCTAAAAGTCAGTGTAAATAATAGCGTAAATCGCTGTCTATCAGAGTAATAGGGGCTCATCAATTAATTATTTACCCCATTAACCCCCAATAACGTGGATTAACGTGGATTAACGTGGATTAACGTGGAATAGCGCAATTTCCCGGTTTGGAGTTCAGCGTTTACGCGGTCTTTCGCGCCTCCAAATAATCCACTGACGCCGTTTTTCAGTCCTCCCCCCGTTTTCACCAACACCGTTGCTACTCGTAATAGCTCGTACAAGCTCAGAAGTGGTCGAAGTACCGGAGCGGGCATTCCTGCCGCTTCACCTTTCCCTTAAGCTGGCTTCGTCTGCCAATCATCACGAGTAACCTGAAGTTCAATCTTACGGTAGGAGACGACGTATGGAGTTTCTAATTTCTCTTCATCCAACAACTCGAACCTACTCGTACTGGCTCGTACTTACTCAACCCGCTCGATCTCCATTCACTAGCGGGGCGAAACAAGCTTCTGGCAGTGTAACGATGTAACTATTTTAACCTTTGTAACGCTCCAAAGTTCGGAGTTCCGTCTTCAGGCGACTTTTAACGTTGTAGTGAGACTCCCGTTGTATTCTAAGTTTACCTCGGTTCAACAACTCACATCTATTCGTACCAGCTCGTACTAACTCACCTCAGCTCGAAACCGCTCCATTTCCCATTTCCACAGCTACGGAGTAGCGCAAGCTGATAGTCCACGGCGTAAGCCGTGGGAACCAACCAGGCATCTAAAGCCCCGAAGGGCGAAAGACCTTTTGGTCACTTGCACCCGTGTAACATTGTTAACTTTTGTAACGTTTCACTAAATTATCAAAGATCAATATCTAACCGACACCATATCTATAACATACGTTACAAAACAGTCAACCTTTTTCACCCTTGGCCAGTTCAGGCATCCACCATTATCTTGAATCCCCCATAAACCATCCGTTTGCAATCGAAAGGCATTGCCTTCGGGTCTATCATTTTCGCCAGGCGCGGGTCTTTCATCACCTTCGCATTGACTTGGTCGCGATGCTTCCGTGACTGGTACACGACCCATGCGAACACTACCGTCTCACCCGGCTTGACCCTCATCTGTTTTGGAAAAGGCACTCCCCACTTTACGTTCAAGTCATCGCCGACAGATTCCCGATATTCCAAAGCGCCATGTTCCCGCCAGATTTTCCCCGCTTTTTGAGCGATGCGGCGATAAGCGGCCAGATTTTTCTTGGGAACTGGCAGGACATATCCATCTACATAGTTCATGTGGGTCTTCCTTTTAGCTGGGCTTCAATAACTCGCAGGCAAACTTTTGTCAGACATTGCCAAAACGCACTTTGGCTTTACTTTGCTGCCACCAATGTCACGTAATTCTTCCGATAGGCATACGCCAGAAATAAATTTCCCAGCATCAATAACATCCCAACCACCAGACCTTCCGGAGCGCGAAATGCGTGCCATAACAGAATGTTCAGGGTGATGGGAAATATCACCACCGTGGCCAGCGGAACAAACCGGCCTGAAATAAAGGCAATGCCGCAGACCAGTTCCGTCACTTTAATTAAAGTCAGCAAATAACCAGTCGCCTGCATGCCCTCCATAAAAGTTTTGACATCACCCTTTAGCTCCGGCTGCGGCACCAGCTTGAAAAGAACAACTATGGAAGCAAATAGGAACATGAGTCCCATCAAAATACGGACGATAATGACTGCGATTTTCATATTTTATGATTAGAAGGTGTCGTTATTTCTTGCTCGCCGTTTCTGCCGACAATTTCATTTGTGCTAAACCCTTTTCAAAATCGCCGCCGACCATTTTGTCCATGTTCATGAACATACAAAATGCCTTGCTCATGAAATCTTTATGGCCGGACATCGTCCAGGTAACTGTGGTTTGATTGCCTTCCGGTTTGAAGGTGAACTCCGTGAGGGCAGTCGAAGTCATCGGTTTAATGAAATCAAGTTTAATCCGGATCAAATCATTCGTATGGCTTTCCGTCAAAGTCATGCGTCCTTCTCCCACATCCTTGTTACCGGCCCAACTGAAGATTGCGCCGGTTCCAGCGGTCGGCCCTTCAAAGGTATTCTTCGCCGCCGGATCAAGTTTTGCCCACGGCGACCACGCCTCCCATTTGTGAAAATCATTCACCTGCTCAAACACCACTGTCGGCGGAGCGGTGATGGTGCCGCTCCGTACCACGCGATATTCAGCAGGTTGCAGGGCCACAATGACCAGAAACACGACGATGATTACAGCAATGACAATGAGGATTTTTTTAATCATGGGTTTTTAATTGACGTTAATTTGTTTGAACCATATCGCTGAAATCAGCCTCCCGCCATGGCTCCCACGACCAGGAATGGCTCCTCACCTGTCAGCACCGCCTCGGGCAATGCGGTGTCCAGCGGCTCGTGGGAAAGATCCTGCTCGCACGCAAAGAACCTGATGAACGGCCGGCGCTTCAGGGTGCCATGATCGCGAATCGTCCCGCGCAACACCGGATAGCGTGCCTCGAGCGCATCAAGCACTGAGCCCAATGTTACCGGGTGGTCAGTCTCAAGCTGCACTTCGCCATCTACGCGCGCCAGCGTGCGTAGATGAAATGGGAGAACCACCCGAATCATGGCAGCGTCTGGACTTCGACAGACAAGACAGCCGGAAGGTCGCGAACGATGGGATTCCACGAATCGCCGCTGTCTGCAGACATGTAAACCTGTCCGCCGGTAGTGCCAAAATAAATGCCGCATTTATCCAGTGAATCAACGGCCATGGCGTCGCGCAGCACATTGACGTAGCAATCCTTTTGCGGTAACCCCTTCGTCAGGGCTTCCCATTCGTTGCCACCCGTCCGGCTGCGGAATACGCGCAATTTGCCATCCGGCGGATAATGCTCAGAGTCGCTCTTGATCGGCACAACGTAAATGGTATTGGGTTCGTGCGCATGAACATCGATTGGGAAGCCGAAGTCGGACGGAAGATTGTCACTAACCTCGTGCCACAATTCCCCAGCGTTATCACTCCGCATGACATCCCAATGCTTTTGCATGAATAAAACTTCCGGTCGCGACGGATGCATCGCGATGCGATGGACGCAGTGGCCCACTTCCGCATCCGGATCGGGGAGTTCGTAATTGGACTTCAACCCCTTGTTTATCGGCCGCCACGTTTTTCCGCCGTCATCCGTGCGAAACGCGCCTGCCGCCGAGATGGCGACGAAAATCCGTTTTGCATTCTTCGGATCCTGAATAATGGTATGCACAGCCATACCACCTGCGCCAGGCTGCCAGAGAGCGCCTTTGGTGCCACGCAACCCTGGAAGTTCCTGCCATGTTTTGCCGCCGTTCACCGTTTTGAAAAGCGCCGCGTCCTCCGCTCCCGCGTAAACCGTGTCCGGATCAGTCAGCGAAGGTTCGAGATGCCAGATGCGCTTGAATTCCCATGGATGCTGTGTCCCGTCATACCATTTGTGAGTTCCCACCTCGCCCTCGTACACGAACTTGTTGCTCTCGCCTTTGGGCATGCCATCCGGGCCGGTCAACTCGCCGGGGTTGGTTCCGGGTGGAGCCCAAGTCTTGCCGCCGTCGTTGGAATGCTGGATGATTTGGCCGAACCAACCGCTGGACTGCGACGCATAAATCCGGTTCGGATCAACAGGGGAACCTTTTAGGTGATACATCTCCCAACCCGCGAAGTGCGGGCCGCTGACTTCCCAATTTTGCCGCTTGCCATCCGCTGTCAGGATGAACGCGCCCTTTTTTGTGCCGACCAATACTCGTACTCCGCTCATAGCTTTCTCCTATTTTGATTTGTGTTTGGTGGTTTTAATCAATTTGCTGTTCTCCGCGATGCGAGCCTTTACCAGCTTTCGCACCAGCGTGGCCGGCAATGGCTTATCCGCTTGAAAGCGGATTGTTCCCTTGCTGGTGTTGAAGCCCTTAAGTTCGTCCTGATAAGTGGCCACTGTGGAGGAACTCATGAGATAAAAGGCGCAATGATTCTCCGTCGCACCGAAGGCCACGAGCATTCCGTTTTGACGAAATGCGGGGAGCCGGTAGGTGATGCACTCTTCCGCTTTTGGCGCCGCCACTTTGATGATCTGGCGGAGCTTCTCAAGCGCGCCACTTTGGTCATCGCTTAAAGCCGCGAGATACTCGTCGATGGTCCTGGGCTTTGCCTTCAACACGGGCATAAATGTTACGTTGTCTATTTCTGCTGATATGCCTTTTTCAACTTCTTGATGTCAAGCTTCGTCATCTTGAGCATTGCTTGCATGACTCGTTGCGATTTCTCATCGTCTTCGTCATTCAATAATTCGCCCAATATCGGAGGAACGACCTGCCATGACACGCCAAATTTGTCTTTAAGCCAGCCGCATCTTTGGGTTTCCCCGCCCGCGGAAAGTTTCTTCCAAAAGTAATCTATTTCTTTCTGCGTTTCGCAACTGACAAAAAACGAAATCGCGGGAGAAAACTTAAACATCGGGCCACCGTTCAGCGCCATGAATTTCTGTCCTTCGAGTTGGAAGGTCGCGGACATGGGAGAAACGCTTTCAATCTTCGAGTTTTTGAAGATGGAGGTATAAAACTTTGCCGCCTCTTCGGCTTTGCCATCGAACCACAAAAACGGAGTGATTTTTTGCATGCGGCTTTCTTAAAATATATTTGCAGATTAAACAGTTTTTAAGCTGCTACGAGTATCATCCAAAAAACGCCGAACCGGTCAACCACCATTCCAAAGCGTGGAGAAAAGAAAGTTTTGGTCAACGGCATCTCCACCTTGCCGCCTTCGGCGAGGGCATTAAAATACCGCTCGGCCTCGGCTTCCGTTGGTGCCGTGACCGACAGTGCAAAACCTTGGAAATTTGGTTTTCCGGTGCAGCGGCCATCGGAAGCCATGATGGTATTCTCGCCAATGCGAAAGCTCATATGCATCACCTTGTTGACATCAGGCGGTTCGCAGCCGGGCTGCGCCGGTTCGGGACTGTCCTTGTAACGCATCAGCATCAACACTTCCGCGCCCAGCGCGCGGCGATAGAACTCAATCGCCTCTTCGCAACGGCCTTCAAAGAAGAGATAGGGTTGAACCAGCTTGGTGGGATTACTAGTTGGTGTAGTCATAATTTTATTTCGTTTATTCTGATCAGTTATAGTTTTCAGTTTATTTACGGTAAAAAAACAGGGGGTGTTTTGGTATTTTTCGGATAAATCTACTTATTAGCATGCTCCACGTAATTCATCAAACGCTCCACGCATTCGCTCCAGCCCACATTATGTTCATCGCGATATTCCACCTTCTCGAAGAGGGCTTGGTATAATGTGAACTTTGTTTTCCCTTCATGTTCGGCAAACGTCACCGTCACCACCGTTTTGCTCCAAAGATTGCCATTCTCATCTTCGCGGTTCCAAGTGAAAACCATCCTCTCCGGCTCCACGATTTCACGATACTTGCCCCATACCCAACAATCGATACCCTCCGGCGAGCGCATGCAAAACCGGTACGAACCGCCCGGACGGAAATCCATTTCGCAGAACGGCAGCGTGAAGTTTTTCGGGCCAAACCAGCGAGCCAAATGCTCCGGCTGAGTCCAAACCTTGAAGACGAGGCTGCGTGGCGCATCGAAGATGCGAGTGATGATCAGTTCCCGTTCCGATGACTCTGTTGCTAATTCATTCCGCGCACTCATATGATTTTCATTTAGTCACAGTCGCCGCCGTTTCTTTACTCGCTGCTTTCGCCACCGTGTTCAAATCCGCAAGACCCTTTTCAAAATGGCTGCCAATCATCTTATCGCAACTCATGAAAATTCCCATGGCTTTCATAATAAAATTGTATTTGCCCGTCATGCTCCAAGTCACCACGGTTTGACTGCCCTCAGGCTTGAACGCGAACTCTGCGGTGTTGGTGCCTGCGAAAGGTTTGCGAAAGTCGAGCCTGAAGCGGATCAGGCTGACGGGACGGCTCTCCGTAATTGTCATGTGCCCTTCGCCAACTTTACTGTTGCCGACCCAGTCGTAGCCGGCGCCAGTCCCGGCTGGAGGACCCTCAAAAGAAATTTTTGCCGTCGGATCCATTTTTGCCCAAGGCGACCAGGCTTCCCATTTATGGAGATCGTTCACCTGCTCAAATACAACAGCTGGCACGGCCGAAATGGCAGCCGTTCGCGTGATGCGGAATTCGGATGGCCGCATGGCAACGATGATGGCAAACACGACAATGACTGTCGCAATAGCAATAAGAATTTTTATAAGCATAAGAATGTTGTTAGAGTGGTCGGACCTATGAGTTGATACTTGAGGGTTATGGGTTTTGCTTGGCCGTTGCCAGATAAGCTGTCAGTTGGTCGAAAGTTCCTGTCCAACCCATGTTCATGCCTTGGTGACTGGTGTCGAAAGTCTTTTGCTCGGCTTCGGAGGCGTTCAGAGCGGCCCAGCGCAACGTCACTGTTGTCCTGCCTTCACGTTCGGTGAACGTAGCGGTTGAGAGCATTTCCAGCGGCCAGTCGGCGCTCATCGGATGCCGGGTGGTGCCGCCTTGCTCATCTGAAAAGGAATGGACCCAAACGATTCGTTCCGGTGCCTGGATTTCCCGATATACAAACTTGCCCCACATCTCCTTACCATCCGCCGAGCGCATGCAATAATGAAATGTGCCGCCGGGACGAAAATCCATTTTAGCGATCGGCGTCGTGAAACCCTTTGGGCCAAACCATTGCATCATCCGCTCCCGCTCCGTCCACGCCTTCCATACCAATTCACGCGACGCATCGAATTCGCGCGTGATGACAAATTCCCGATCGCCGGATGCTTCAGTGAGATTTTTAGTCATAGATTAAAAGTCAATATTGTTGAATCGGTTCTTCTTAAGATTTGGCCAGGTAATTGGTGAGTCGTTCCAGACTTTGCGACCAGCCTTCGTCCATACCCGCGAGGTGTTGGGCTGCCCCTGGCTTGATTTTACTGACCTGCGCTCTCAAGGTTTGTAACGTTTTGCCGGCTTGCTCAACGAAAGTAACGGTGATCAGAACTTCAAAGAGTGGATTGCCTGCCGCGTCCAGCGCGGAACTGGTGAACACCAGCCGCTCCGGTTCAACGATCTCCTTGAAAATGCCCGTCATTGGATAAACGGTTCCGTCCGGTCCGCGCATATCAATGCGGATGGCACCACCCGGCCGCACGTCCAGTTCGCAAACAGGGTTCGTAAATCCGCGCGGCCCCCACCACTGCGCCACATGCTTGGGATCGGTCCAGGCCTTGAAGACGAGATGGCGCGGCGCATTGAAGATGCGCGTGTAGGTGGACTCTCGTTCCACGGGACTCTCAGCGGGATGGTTTTTTGCGGCCATGGCTTTTCTCTTTCAACTCAGTTGAATCATTTTTTTCCTGCTTTTGCAACTCCCGTAAATAATCGTCCAGGCGATCAAAACTCTCTTCCCAAAAGCGCCGGTAATGTTCGAGCCAATCCACCGCATCCTTCAGTGGACTCGCCTTGAGTCGGCAGGGCCGCACCTGCGCCGTCCGGCTGCGCGTGATCAGACCCGCCCGCGCCAGCACTTTCAAATGCTTGGATACGGCGGGCAGGCTCATCCTAAATGGTTCAGCCAGCTTCGTGACCGACGTTTCACCCGATGCGAGCCGAGCCAGGATGGCCCGCCGGGTGGGATCGGCAAGGGCTGCAAAAGTAGTGCTGAGAGAATCGTGCGCCATATGTAAACTAACTTAACCGAGTGGTTAAATACACTACCGATTCATAACCTGTCAAGCGTCCCTATAAAAAAATTAATGCCTAAGTTGCGCTCGCTTCGAGACAGCACGCGAGTTTCATTGAGAGTTTAAATACTCGCTTGTTGGAACTCCTTTGCAGGATAATATAAGAATATGTTGCCCGTGTTTCTGGGTATGATAAGCGGTTGCTTTTCCAAAGTCGTAATTTGTGGAGTGTAAACTTGGAATGGTAAGGCTCAGAACGATGAAAATAGATTTCAAAGCAAGTGTGTTCCTCGTACTCAGGATGACGACATCTCATAATAGCCTTTACAATTCGTCATCGGCGAACATAGTTTTCGTCAATGGTGCTTGCGCCCGATGCCGATTAGATTTTGTCGTAACGTGAAACTTGCAAACATTGTTTGGGCTTCAATTCTGGTCATTCTTTACGCCAGCGCGCAACTTTCTGCTCAGGATTCGACTGCCAAAATTAACGTGCAAACCAATGGCGTTTCCCCGGCTGTTCATGCACTCCAATCCAAAGGCATTGAAAACTTTTTTCAATTGAGTGACCGCATTTATTCCGGTTCCGCTCCCGAAGGCGCAAAGGCCTTTGCTGAACTTCAAAAGCTTGGCATCAAGACCATCATCACCGTGGACGGCGCCAAACCGGATGTGGAAACCGCCCGAAAATATGGAATTCGTTATGTGCATCTTCCCTTTGGTTACGACCGTGTCCCCACGAACCAGGCCATTCGGTTGGTGAAGGCGGCTGAAATCATGCCCGGCCCCATCTACGTGCATTGCCATCACGGCTTGCATCGTGGGCCCGCTGGTGCTGCGGTGATTTGCATGGCAACTGAAGGCTGGACCGCAACACAAGCCGAGGCATGGTTGAAACTCGCGGGAACCGCCACCAATTACAGCGGCCTTTACAAGAGTGTTGTACAATTTCAGCCGCCATCCAGTGAAGTATTAAAAAGCGTGCCTGTAAATTTGCCGGAAACATCGGAAGTTTCACCCTTGGCCGAAACCATGATCCAAATTGACGAACGCTTTGATAACCTGAAACTACTTAAAAAAATTGGCTATCAACCAGTGGCATCGCATCCTGACATCGAGCCTGCCCACGAAGCCTTGTTGCTAAATGAACTGGTCAAGGAATTATTTCGCACACCTATTCCGGCAAAACGGGGCGCGGATTTTCAAGCCAAATTGAAAGAGATGGAAGAAGCCAGCCATGCTTTGCATCTCGTGTTGAACGACCGTCCATTGGATACGACCAAGGCCGAAGCTGCTTTTCAGCGCATCAATAATTCCTGCGCCTCTTGTCACAAGGCCCATAGAAATTAGACGCATAGTTGGGGTGCAGGACTGATGGAGTCGTGGCATACGGTCACTGAAGCTCGAGCGACCCTGCCGCACCAGTCCATGCACCCCAAAATTGGTTGCGTCGAATGTTAGAAATGCCAGGTCAATCCCGCCCGCACGCGATAATCCGGCACCGTCTGAAACGACGTGTTCGCTATACTGACCGGGAGATCGACTCCGATTTCCGCGCTCAATTTATCCGACCACGTGAAGTTTATTTGAGGTCCCAGATATACTGCTGTCATGCCCGTGTCTTCTGCTTTCATTCCCAGGAATGTGTCCTTGCCTTTGGTTTCACCTGAAACCACAGCTTGAATTGCAATTGTGTAATAATCGTTCAAGACCAGCATATATCCCGGGCCGCCTGCCCATGTCAGATCGTTGGCGAATTGGTAGTTAAAATCGCCCTGGCTGCGAATGGTGTATTGCGTGGACGCCGTCAGAAAGCATCGCTTCCAACGCGCATAAATTCCTGTGCCGATAATCCCATCAATGGACCCGCTGCCCAGTGTGATGTCATGTCCATGAATGCCGCTGGCTGGCGCGCCAGGCGGTGGTTCCGGCGCGGTCAATTCGTCCACTTCTTCATGGAGGCGTCGCGAGCTGCCGGTCGGAAATTTTACGCCACCGACCACATTCCAACTGAATGTGGATTTAATCGTTTCATGAAAATACGGTCGAATACTTGCCAGCAATGAGAGATCGCCAAGGCCCGATTCCGTCCCATGCTCAATTCCGCCCAAATCATCCGGCCGTTTGAAAGACCGGTAAATAATAGGCACGTTCAATTGCAGGCTGAAACGGTCATTGAAATTATATCCGGCAAATAATTGTGAAATGGAGCTGTCCAGATGTTGCCCGGCCACATTGGGCACTTCCATCCCATCAATCTGCGTGGTGCCAAAATGCGTAAACTGTTCAGCGACCCCGCCAAAAAAACCTTTCCCAGTTTCGCCCCGTGCATGGGCAGCGGAATACACGGAACATAAATCGCACGCCAGCAGAGAGGTGGTTGTTCCTGAAAGGATCAAGGACAGTCCAACAATGGACACAGTTGATTTTTTCACGATGGGTTAGGGAGTTGTGACTTTGATATGATAGAAACGGGAAATGCTGTTTGCAGCCGGATCGGACAATATTTGGAGCGCATCGTTTCCGGCCACACTTCCCAAGGTTGTCCAGATATCACTGCTCAGATCGGTTGAATATTCCAGGTAAAAAGTCTGGCCAATAGCTGATCCAAAGGTAACGTCAGCCATTCCATTGGTTCGACTTATCGCCGCAATGTTAATTCCCGCTTGGAAGTAAAACTTCAAAACTTCAGACGGCGTGTGTATCGGCCCACTATTTATTCCATTGGTTGTTCGGTCAAGGGCTCGGAATCCAACTAGATAACTCCCGGGCTTTGTAGCAGTAAATCGGCGTCCGTGAATATGGCCAAAAGGGTCATCTCCAGGTGCGCCAGCAGTTTGCGTGACCTTAAATGCATTTGTCCCGGTCGTTCCGCAGGCCAGGCTAATGGTTGGAGTGGTTGCGTTAACTTCCCAGAAACCAAACGCTCCTCCGGCGGGGCCTTCCACGGACACGATTTGCGCCCATAATTGTGAACCTAATGCGGCTGCGTTTAATTCTGGACCGCTGAAGGCTGCTGTTGCTGCCAGTCCCGTCAATGTGATGTTGCCTTGATAATATCCCGCATATTGAGCGCCATTGGTATACGTCAGTGTTTTGATGTAGCCAGTGTTGGTCGAATAGTCAGAGGCATTATCGAAGATGAGCGGAGTGCCTTGCGCGGTGTTTGTTGCGCCAATATATAGATGGCCATGCGATTGGGCCAAGGCACCCTTGGCAATCAGGATAATGATGGATAAGGACAATAATAATTTTTTCATTCTGAATCTAAGGTTTTTCGTTAAATAGTTAAGGTTTGCCTGACGGGTCTATAAAGCGTGAGCCCGAGGCAGTTAATTTTGGTTTTACCAGGTTCCAGGTAAGGAATTGAGCGTGGCCATCCACGAAAAGATAATTCGCGCCGTTCTGATGCCGGTTTACTCCCACTTCCTGTTCAAATTCCACGGGGGTGTAACCGCCATCCGGCGGGGCAAAATGAAAGTGGTCGGTATTCGCATATTTATCCGCACACTCTGTCATAAACAATGTTTCGCTGGGCGAGGGGAGCGTGGCCGACTTCGAATACTCCTGATTGATACCTCCCGCGTCCGGTGGCAGCAGGTAATCACTTATGGCGTAGCTGAAATTGCGGGCTTTTTTATCGCGTGGGCATCGCCACAGATTGGTGCCACTCAGGTAGGGTTGCAACGTGCCCACCCATGACTCGCCTGAATGCGACGATCTCGGCAAGGCATCCGCGTTCTCATCCGAGTACATCCGGCTGGCCACGCCAATCTGTCGCACGTTACTTAGGCAGGAAGTTGCCCATGCCTTTTCCTTGCCCTTGGCCAGGCCAGGCAACAGCAGTGCCGCCAGAATTGCAATGATGGCAATCACCACCAGCAATTCGATGAGCGTGAATGCTCGCAGACGATAATGTGCTTTTTGACTCATGGACAACCCATGGGTGCTTCCGCAATGAAATGAGTGATTAACGAACCCGATGCTTATGAACATCGGAACATCCTCGCGCAGGTACGTGCGCAAGGCTGACAGGAAGAATTATGTGGGAAGAGTTCGGGGAGGCGGAACCGGAGGAGTTTGCGACCAGGTGGTAGCCACAGATTGAAAATCGGGTTGCAATTGAAAGCTTTGGGGTGAACAAAAGACAAATGCCGCAGGAGCGTGGAGAAATTCCAGCTTCTTCAAATCGTTCTGAAATTCCGTCTTCTGGTCAGACTGTTTTCCTTTGGCAATTTGTTTGCACAAGGCACAGGGATGTTTGCCATCAAATGTTTTTTCGAGAGCGGCCTGAAAACTTTCAGTGCGGGTGTTGTCGGAAAGCATTTTTGCCCAAGCCACAGATTGCAGCAGCATCCAATGCGTGCCGGTCGCGCCAATCAACGCAACGATCAACAGCACATGGGCAAAGCGGGCAAACACGCAGGTCTTGTAGCGGCAGGTGGAAAATTTGTCAATGCAAGGTTTTGGGTGATGTCCTAATTTGAAATTGCGGCCTTGGAATCAGGTCTGGATTTCCTGAGCAAAAATCCAATCACCACAGCATTCGCGATGCAAATTCCAGAACCAATCTTCGCAACCCATAAAGAATACATGCCACCATTTGCGATGGTGCGTAGCCGTTTTTCTACATCATAATCGGGCCGTTCGCTCAAAACATGCTGTGATTGCAATTCTTTGTATACGCTGTACGCGTGAGCGCGATGCGCTGACCCCGCCATATTTCCAAGGAAATATAAGGCACCCGCCGCAGCCAAATTAGCGATTATGATCACCCATTTCATTTCTTTCCCTTTATTTCAGCCGCAACCGTAACTTTTACCGCCGTCTCCGGCGAGGCAACAGGCGGGATTTCCAATACTGCGACGAATCGCCCATCCACACGGAATGCCCATCGTGGTTGCCTTACCCATCGTGGAAAGCATATCAGCGCGCGATCCACACCAGCGTGCCGCTCGGAAGAAAATCATAAAGCGGCAACAAATCATTTGCAGCCAGGTGAATGCAACCATGTGACGCTGGACGCCCGATCGTTGGTTCATCGCCGGTGCCGTGGATATAAACATAACGTGCATGGGTATCCACCTTGCCACCGCGATTCAAGCCCGGCTCCAATCCTTCCAGCCAAAGAATACGATTAGTAATCGGAGCCATCGGCAGTTCTTGCCACGTATATCCAACCCTCCGGCGACTGCGAAATACCGTTCCCACCGGCCACCCGCCGCCAATCTTCTCAGCAATGCGATGCAAACCCAATGGCGTGCAATTGGAACCAGCCACAGAGCCAATGCCAAATTTTGAAGTAGAACAACGGTAAGCTTTTTGAAGCTGATAAAAAGAGCAGGGGGCAACGGCTTCGAAATAGGGATATTTCTCAAAGAGCGCCGCAGTTTGCGTGGCAATCTTGACTGTAAAAACAAAACGAGTGGGAATCACGCCCCGCTGTTGGCACGTGCGGAGAAAACCTCCAGGCAAACATGTCTGGCTGCTCATGCGGTAGTAGTGGTGCTGACCGCAATGGGAGTAGTTGGTTTGGCCAGTTTCTTTACCAGCACTTTGGAATTCCGTTTGTTCTGCTCATATTTTTCCCGGCGTGCGGGTGGCAAATCATCCGGTGTGCCATCAATGAAACCAGCCTTGGATTGAAAATAAGTAAAGGCCTGCGTCGAGAGCGTTAACAGTTCGCTCAATCCCAAATCGAAAGCCCGCTTTTCGATGTATTGAATCAGCTTCTTCCCAATGCCTTGATTCTCATGCGAAGGACTCACATAGAGACATGCCAATTCACCCTTCTTGAATTCCGGATACGTGTGCAACGCTACGCAAGCCACGGGATTCTTATCAATTTCAAAGATATAATAATCGTTCAGTTGTTTCTCGATCATCGCGCGGGTGCGCTTCACCAACTCGGAAGTTTCCACCGAGCCTTTGGTCAATATCTGGATGCTTCGAATATCCTTCTTTTTCGCGGGCCGGATTTGCTGATATTCATTGGCATAAACCAGCGTGCCGATGCCTTCATTCGAAAAAACTTCTGCGAGTAATCCTTCATCTACGAGACCATTAATAATATGCACCCGCTGCACTCCGGCGGTACAAGCTGCCACTGCATTCCTTGCCTTCGAAACAATTTCCGGCGGAAAACCTGCCTTGTTCGTCAAGGCATTCAAATCGCCAACAAGTATCTGGCGAATAAGTTGCCCTTGATAAACCAAGCCGTCATGGGTGGTGATAAAAATCAACTTGATCGCCTTCAACGCATCCGCCACCGCCACCGCCACGCTATCCGAATTAACGCGATAAGTTTTGCCATCGCCATCAAAGCCGAGCGGCGGAATCACTGGAACAATTCCTTGCGCGAGCAACGTCTGCAACAGTTCCACATCCACCCGCTCGACTTTTCCAGTAAATAAATGGTCCACGCCCTGGATGATTCCCAGTGGATGTGCAATGATCGCATTCGTAGCCGCTGCGCGCAGATCGTGCGCCGAAAGCCCTTCAAGGATTTCGTGCGTCAACCGGTTGGCCGCTGTGAGCGCGAGCTTCAATGTTTCCGCATCGGTAATGCCACTGCCTTCGAGATCAGAGGCCTGGACATGTTGTTGTTCGGCAAGCGCCTTGACTTGGGCCGCTGCTCCGTGCGCGAGAACGACGCGAATGTTCAGTGAGCGCAGCACCGCAATATCCAGCAGGATATTCGCAAAATTTTCGTCGGTGATGATGGCGCCATCCACGCTGACAATGAACGTCTTTTCCCGAAAGCGTGGAATGTATTGCAGGATGCCCCGCAGGTCAGTGGGTTTCACAGTAAGTTCTGATCAGTTATTCTAAATCGCTAACCTGATAAGTAATCGGTTTTGGCAAGGATTCAACTAAATTGTAACCCCTTTTTTAGGGTTACATAAATTCATAAAATTTTTTTAAGCGCGACCAAGCACCGACTGTTCTCCTGCGCGGTTCCAATCGAGATGCGAATCCACTCCGGCAATTGATACCCACCCAGGGGACGGATAATCACCCCTTGCTTCTGCAATTCGTTGAACACACGTTGTCCATCCTTCACGCGCACGAGAATAAAATTCGCCGCCGAAGGAATATATTCCAATCCCATCTGGCGCATTGCCAATTCGAAGAATTGCAATCCCTGCGCATTGTTCAAGCGCGTCTTGCGCATGTGTTCGGAATCATC
The DNA here is from genome assembly GCA_028293285.1 of Pedosphaera sp. Taxonomy (GTDB): domain Bacteria; phylum Verrucomicrobiota; class Verrucomicrobiia; order Limisphaerales; family Pedosphaeraceae; genus Pedosphaera. The sequence goes on along the minus strand of JAQGPC010000153.1, from coordinate 30,461 downwards.
AAGCGCAGCCAGCGCGCCTGCTTGTGCAATTGAATTAATATTAAATGGCTGCCGGACTTTCTCCAATGCGGCAATCAATTCCGGTTGTCCAATGCCATAGCCGAGACGCAATCCCGCGAGGCCAAATATTTTTGAGAACGTCCGCATGATGAGAAGATTCGGTTTTTCTCCACGCCGAATCAGCGGTAGCAGGTCCACGGGTTGCTCGAGGAATTCAATATAAGCCTCATCCATGACGAGCAGCACATGGTCAGGGACTTCATTGACCAAACGAACCACATCTTCGCGCGGCGCAAGTGTGCCGGTCGGATTATTCGGGTTTGCTACAAAAATAACTTTTGTCTTTGGCGTGATGGCAGCCAGCATTGCTGGTAAGTCATGGCCATAATTCTTCGCTGGCACAGTGATGACATTCGCCCCAAACAATTTCGCAATGATTGGATAAATCGCGAAACAATATTGCGAAACCACCACATCCGAACCAGGCGACATCAAAGCGTGGCCCACGAATTCGATGATCTCATTTGAGCCGTTGCCGAGAATTAAATTCGTTGGTGCAGCGCCGAGTTTCTCCGCGAGCTTCTGTTTCAGATAAAACGCGTTGCCATCGGGATAGAGATGCAAATGGGTAATGGCATGTTGCATCGCAGCCAGTGCCGCGGGCGAGGGGCCGAGCGGATTTTCGTTCGAGGCCAACTTGATAATGTCCGCTGCCGGAAGGCCGACTTCACGGGCCACTTCTTCGATGGGCCGACCCGGCACATAGACCGGCAGGTGTTGCAGCACTGGATTGAGTGACAAAGGAGAGGACATATCAGAGAGATTCCAGGATTTTTTTGACATCGACATTTTTAGCGATGAGATCACGGATGAGCGTGATTTTCTGCGCATCGCCGGGACGCGTCTTCACCGTCAAGTCATGCACCTTTGACGCGACTTGATAACTGTCTTCCGTTGAGAGCATCACCGGGATGGGCATTGAGCGAATCACTTTAAGCACACTGGGATTAGGGCGGAGATTGCCAGTAAGAATAATTCCCGCCATGCCATCCTTGCCCTGGCCTTCAATACTCGTGCACGCGGAAAGAATAATGTCCTCACGATCTCCCGGCGTAATCAACAACACGCCACGCTTGAAGAAACTCATGGCGTTATGCGCGCCCATGGCCCCCACCACTACGTCTTCCACCAAATTTTCCAACTGGTTAGTCTGGTTCAACATTTCCGCGCTCAATTCCGCGCGGATGCAATCCAACGTCGGGCTGGACAACACACTCTGGTGCGGAATTACGCCGAGCAATTCCAATCCCTTGCGCTTGAGGCCACGCGTCGCGAACTCGGTGATGTAATCAATCTTCGACCCCATCACTTTGTTCAGAATCACCCCGATAATTTCAACGCCTTCCTTCTCAAACAACGCCTGGTTCAATGCGACTTCATCAATCGGTTTGCCAATGCCGCCCTGCGTCACAATAATGACTTTCGCTCCCAAGGTTTTCGCAACTTGCGCGTTGGACAAATCAAAAACTGACCCCACACCCGCATGACCTGAACCTTCGCAAAGCACAAATTCCTTTTCCCATGCCACGCGGTCGAACGCCTTCTGGATCTTTCTGACCAATGCCTCGTTATTGGAAGACTGCAAATACTTGCGCGTGAAATCTGGCTCTACGGCGATAGGGCTCATATCCACCAGCGGGCAGTTCAAGCTGAAAACACTGTCCATCAACACCGTGTCTTCATCAATCTTCTGTTCTTCAATTTCAATAAATCTTTGCCCAACTGGCTTGATGTAACCAATGCGCGGATAATGCTTTTGCAACGCGGCAATCAGCCCAAGCGAAGTTGTCGTCTTGCCATCATTCTGTCGCGTGGCGGCGATAAAGACGCGGGGAGTGGTCGTGTTCATTAATCAGGTCGTGTGAATGCTGATTTTAGTCTGAGAAAAATTTAAGATTCAATCATTCGCCGGGCAGCTTGTCGCCAGCACCAGGATAAAGTTTGGTATATTCGATCGATTGCAGGCCGACGATGGCAGCCACGCCGAGAATGTCGTGGGCATTGGAGCCGCGAGAGACATCAGCCGCCGGACGATCCAAGCCGAGTAGAATCTGTCCATACGCATTCGCGCGGGCAACGTGTTGAATCAATTTGCTCGCGATATTGCCCGAGTTAAGGTCCGGAAAAATCAACACCGTCGCGCGTCCGGCAACTTTGCTGTCGGGGAGTTTGCGAATCGCAATCTCTGGAACCAGCGCGGCATCCACCTGAAGTTCGCCATCGAAATCCGCCTCTAATTTTTGTTCCTTGGCTTTCTTCACGGCGAGTGCGGTCGCAGCTTGCACCTTACCAATCGAAGGATGCGTGGCACTGCCTTTCGTTGAGAAAGAGAGCAGGGCGATGCGCGGGGGCGTGCCCATGATTTGACGCGCGAGTTGCGCGGTGGAAATCGCAATGTCCGCGAGTTGTTCCACCGTTGGATCGGGAATCACGCCGCAATCCGCCATGAACAGCGTGCCGTTTTCACCGAAGCGCGTGTCTTCGACCTCCATGACCATGCAACTGGAAGCCGTCGTGGTGGTTGGCGCGACCTTGATGATTTGAAACATCGGCCGCAGCACGCTACCGGTGGTTTGATTGGTGCCGGATACCAATCCATCCGCCTGATGCATCGCCACCATCATCGCGCCGTAATAATTCGGCAGCAGCATCGCTTCACGCGCCTCATGCGATTTAAGCCCCTTCAGGCGCCGCAACGATTCGAAACGATGCGCAAAACTATCCAGGTCTTCGCTCTCCGCCGGATTGATGATGCGGACACCTTCCAGTGAAACATTTAAACTTTGTGCCGCCTCTTTGATCTTCGTGCGATTGCCCAAAAGAATCGGCACGCCGAGCCGCAACGAATGGAATTGGCGGGCCGCCTGGAGCACGCGCGGTTCCGCCCCTTCCGGAAAAACAATCCGCTTGGGATGGCGCTGTAATTTTTCGATGACACTGCCGATAAATCGCATGGGAGTTAAGTAGCGGACAATGGCCCAAACTGCAAATGCAAACGGCGTCTTTGTTCACCGGAGCGCGGCATTCATGCCGCTTCAAGCTGAATATTACGTTGAGGGAAATAAACACGAGTCTGCCATTAACTCTTCTCCCTTTCCAAAAAGGGAGAGGTTACGGTGCCAGGGATCCAATGTTCCGCTTTTCCTATCTGCTGATACTCCTTATCCACCATTAAATATTTGTCATGCGCAAAGTTTCCCTTGCCAGACAGCGGCATGCCTCCAATATTTCAGGCGTAATGCAGTCGCAGCACATCTTATTGGTCGAAGACAATGCCATCGACGCCATTCTCTTTCAAAAGGCGCTGCGAATTGCCCGTCCCGAAGCCACGGTGGACGTGGTGGAGCAGGTTTCCGCCGCGTTTTTTTACCTGAGCGGCGTGGCCCCGTACAGCGAACGCGCGGCCCATCCCTTTCCGTATCTTGTCGTCATTGATTTGAACCTGCCGAACGTCCCCGGCATGGACCTCATCAAATGGATTCGCGAACAACCCGCCATGGACCATCTGCTCATTCTGGTGCTGAGCGCCTCCGACAAAATCCACGACACCCTTGGCTCTTACAAACTCGGCGCGAATAATTTTGTCATCAAACAATTCAAAGTCGGCGACCTCGCCGAAAGCCTCCGCGACCTCCACGAAACCTGGCGCGCCCGCAAACTCTATCCCCGCGAACCGTCCGAAGAAACATCCGCTACTTTCTGATTCGTCAAAAGTATTTTCACCAACACGCGCGCGTATCAAGACGCATGCTTGGCAGTAAGGCCCGTAGGGCCGACATGTTTATAGCTCGCCCGTCACTACATGGATGTTAAGCATCGTTAGGAGCGACACAGAACGACTTGCCACCCGTTGGAGTTGGTGAAATTACCATCGTAGGGAATCGTTCTCAGCAATGACTAAACCACATCAGGGACAAAAATTTCCTGACAAGGCGTCATCACGGGAGATGCAAGCGGTAGAATTTGACATTACTGACCGTCCCGTTCGTCAGGATGTTCTGGCTGTTCACGATCTCTCCACTGGAGCAGTCACAATCGTCCATGACGGAGAGGAAAGGCTTGGAGTTGCTTCAAGCACATAACCGGCTGCGCTATATGGCCAGTTAATCACCGTGCCGTTCGCAGCTTGGGCAACCTGTAACTTGGGTGCGGGCACATCACCATCCAGCACACCGTCCAGATTGCGGTCCAGCGCCATGCGGGTTCCTGATCCCGGCGGCACCCCCACCAGATTGAGCGTATCGCCGGCCAGAACCTTGGCCTTCAGTTGTGCGCGCGTCAGGGGAGTTGCGTTCGTTGAGTCCACGCGATAATTCGACGAGATAGGTTGATAGAGCAACCCGTGGAGTTGTCCATCAATGGTTCCTTTAACCATCAAATCTATGTTCGCAGCCGCAGCCTGGCTTTCGAGCAATGTCCAATCGTTGGAAATGCTGGTGGTATTAATATTGGCAGCCACCAGGGTCCGCGTGTAGCCGACCGCCGGTGCCGTGCCGGTATCAAAGCACTGCACAAAGGCATTCAGGTTGGCTTTCCTGACGGTGTCATTGGCAAAAGTCCCAAAGACCGGCCGCGAAAGAAAATTGGTAAGTGTCGGGTCTGTGCCATCATGCGTAATCCCAAATCCCCCGGCGCTGCTGGCCCCCGATTTATTGTTGAAGTTTAATTTCTGATAAATGGCGCGCAGTTGCGGCACTTTAAACGGCTGAGATTCTTGAAGCGCAGCCCCGGCGATGAGCTGGCGATTCGAGCCCGGACCCGGATTTGCCGCGTGGCAGGTATTGCAGGTCAAAAAGGGCTGATAGGTGTCGTTCAGGTACGTATTCCGCCCGGCTACGGCATTTCCTCCGGCGAAATTGGTGGGGTAAGTCCGGTCGAGATTTTGATTGGGATTGGGCTGGAACGTGATGTTGGTGGCGAAACCGAGATACTCCGCCATATCGGTGCTGCTGAGTGGCGACCCTCCCAGCAAGCTGCCAAAGGCGCCGTTGAAGTGCGCGAAATTGGTTCGATCACCCCGCCAATGGAATGGTTCAAGCCCGGAGAGACCCCGCAACGTCTGCGTGGTCATCGGCCCTTTCATCGGATGCAATTGAAACGTATTATTTGTAAACAACGGATTCCCCGGAACTCCGCTGTTGGTGACCGTCACCATGCTGCCATTGGGATCGCCCAAGTCCCACGCGAGCAGGTCCATTTCCGCATCAACATGACAGGCGGCGCAGGAGGCCGTGCCGTTGCCGGAAAGGCGCGCATCATAAAGAAAGCCCCGCCCGTTGCGGACGAATGACGGCGTCGGATCGTAACTACCCACCGGCAATTCCTTCAACACGGTGTCGTTCGAACTGTCGATGATGCAAATCGTGTTGGAAATGCGATTGAGAACATACAACCGTTGCGTGTTCGCATTCAGCGCCAATCCTCGCGGGCCCCGCTTGTTTCGGGGATCCACTGCCGAGCCGACCGCTCCGCCAAGCTCGATGCGCGCCAGGATATTTCCATTCGGGTCCACCCGCGCAATGCGGTCGGTGCCAAACGCCGCCACATACAGAGAATTACCGCTGGGATTGAAAACAATCGCCGTGGGTTGCGCGAGCGCGTTCGTCTTCGCGGGAAGATTAGGCAATGTGGCATAGTTGATGCCGGGATTTAAATCGAAATAGGTCGCAGCACCGCTCGTGGTATTGATGCGCGTGATGCGGTTATCGACGATGTGTCCGCGCACGCCCGGCTCAAAATGCACCAGGTTGCGTGCATCCGTGTTGGCCACGTAAAGCTCACCGCTTCCTGGGCGCACGGCAATGCCCAGGTTGACCGTGCCCACATTGGTGAAATAACGCGTGACGCTCATCGTCGCCACGTCAATCTCCACGACGTCATTATCCGGCATGGTGTACGGCACGTTGTTCGTTCCGGGATTGTAGGCATCAATGATCAGGCTGACTTGGGGCGGTGCTGGCAGATTGGTGTTGGTTGGCGGCGGCTGCGGCGGAGCATTGTTGGCGGGGACAAGCGTCGTATGGTTTCCCGACAACGCAAAGGCGGCATACACCTTCGTTCCATTCGTATTGACCGCCATCGCGCGGGGATTTTCTCCAGCGAGCGGAATGGCGGCAAGTTGGATATGGTTCGTGGCGTCGAAAACGAGGATTTGATTCCGTCGCGCGGCGGTGACAAACGCGCGGCCACCCGCGAACACCACGTCCGCCGGTTCATCCTTCACATAAAGCGTGTCCGTCACGATCCGTTGCGAAACCGACACGATGCTGATGCTGTCCGACACTTCATTCACCACCCAAACCTCGTCTGCGGTGCGCGGGCTTGCCGAAACCGGCTCAACGCCCACTGGTATCTCCGCAATCAATGCCGGGTTTGAAGGATGCGACACATCAAAAACCGAAAGTCGCGCATCCGGCGTGTTCACGGCAAACAATCGGGTCCCATCCGGCGAGAGGCGCACGGGACTGGTTTGTTTGCCCTCAAAATTCACGTAGGAATTTTGCGCCAATGCGGCCAGGCAAATAAACACCATCGCGCAGACCGGGAGTAATGTTTTCATCATTCGGAAGGAGGAAGCCTTTTGGAATTTTGATTGTGACTTAGGCATAACGATTCCGCGCGGCATTAAGTTATTTGAACCGTGCTATCATGCCTGCCCGGTATTCTTTTTCAAGCTTTTGTCGTGCCTTGAACAGAACCGTCGGACTAAAGGCTGGCTGATTTTTCGAATCATCCTAAACTCTCAAAGATGAGCCAGGATGCAGAGCGAACTACTCTCCCGCGCCAATGATTGTATAGGTGAACTGCCGCTCTGAGATCAGTGCTGGCTGTGTAGGGCCGCCATGTTTACAGTTCGCCCATCACCACATAGATGTTAAGCTCCGTTAGGAGCGACACAAAGAACATGCCGCTCCGCTGGAGCTTTTGAGTAAAAAATCACGTTTACTATAAACATGTCGTTCCTACGGAACTTGGAATGAAACGCCGCCGCCTCATCTTGATAATTGTAGCCGCGCTCTTGCTCGGAGGGCTCGCGTTTTATTTGTCGCGCCCCAAAGAGCCGAGCTACCAAGACAAGACACTCACCGAGTGGTTGAGGAAATTGGATAAAGAAATAAGGCCCTTGCCAGTAGTCGATCCGAACGCTCCCGAGTTGGCAGATTCAGTTAAGGCGATTAGATCAATCGGGACTAATGGAATTCCTACTCTTTTAAAATTATTAAACGCGAAGGACTTTCCAGCAGCTACTTTAGCAGAACGTGTTGCTCAGCGTATAGGTTGCACCCCATTCCAAATACTCCATGCCGAAGAGAAACGCGAATTGGCAAACTGGGGATTTATGGTGCTGGGGGCGCAGGCGCACTGCGCTGTGCCTGCGCTTATTCAATTTATCAAGCGCGCACCCGCAGATTCAAAAGGGTGGGCCATATCGTGCCTCTCCGGGGTTAAACCTGATAAGGAGCTTCTGTTGCCGATACTGACGCAATCGATGGATGATTCTGATTATCACGTTGCTCGTGTTGCCGCGACCACAATACATATTTGTTATCCTGAGGAAGCAGAGAAAGCAGGCGTTTACAAAATGCTTCCCCATTTAAGGCGTTTCAATAAGGACATCGTTTCAACCAATGTGCCGATTGCTAAATAAGTGAAGCAACCTCATCAAGATTGCACGCTGGCAACAAGGCTCGCTAGAGCCGACATGTTTATCGCTCGCCCGTCATCACACGAATGTTAAGCTCCGCTAGGAGCGACACAAAGAACATGCCGCTCCGCTAGAGCTTTTTGAGTAAAACATCACGGTTACTATAAACATGTCGTTCCTACGGAACTTGGAATGAAACGCCGCCGCGTCATCTTGATAATTGTAACTGTGCTCCTGCTCGGAGGGTTCGCGTTTAATTTGTCGCGGCCCAAAGAGCCGAGCTATGAAGGCAGGACGCTCACAGAGTGGGTAAGCAAATATAAAAATGATTGTTACGAGAAGAAGATTAGCCCGCGTTATGGTTTTGACTCTCCCCAAATGACTAATTCCGTTAGTGCCATCCGAGCCATTGGAACCAACGGATACCGGTCCTCTTAAAAATGCTGACAGCAAAAGATCTCCCCGGAGCCAAGCCGGTGGAAAGCTTCGCCCAGCGTCTGGGGTTTACTCGTGTTCGAATCACCACGGCCAAGGAAAAGGAGATTTTAGCAATCGTGGGTTTCTGGGTTTTAGGCAAGGATGCCCGATCTGCTGCCCCGGCTCTCATTGAGATTATTAAGACTCGCGTGGGAGACAGCCGCAAATTCCCGATATTGTGCTTGTTCTCCATCGAAGCCGACAAGACGGTTATGTTGCCGCTGCTGGTATCATGGCTAAAGGATTCCGACCCGTCACTTGCCGCTGGGGCTGCCGCAGAATTAATCCGTTATTACCCGGAGGAAGCGGAAAACGCCGGCGTTTACAAAAGGTTTCCTGGAATGAAAATTTCCACTAACGCGCCGGATGCCAAATAGGGCAAACGGTCGGATTGGCTTGGCTGGCTGAGTGGCAGAAAGGGTAGTTTTTTGTCAGTTTCGTAGTAAATATCTGGTTCTAAGAAGGTTGCGCTTATTTTTTCGGGTGGCGGATGGAATTTTCCGACTGGAAAACTAAGTTTTCCGATCGGCAAACGTCATTTTCCAATCAGCAAAGAGGGTTTTCCGGTCGGAAAATGAAGTTCTCCCATCGGAAAACTCCTTGGGACGTACGGAAAAGTATGTTTTCCGTACGGCGGATTAGGTTTTCCGCACGGTAAAATGAACGTTTTGGGCGACGGAATGGCGGTAAAGGGCTAATCGGTCGCGTCTTTGAGGATTTCGAATTTGGCGGTGCCGTCGCTGATGAGGTTGAGGATGACGCCTTTTTTGACGTCGGAGTTTTTCACGGCGTCCTGGAATTGTTTCAACGTGGTGACGGGTTGTTGGTTGACGGAGGTGATGATGTCGCCGGGCTTGATGCCGTTTTTAGTGGCGAGTCCTTTTTTGTCCACGGCGGTGACGATGACGCCCTGGGTGAGTTCCACGTTATATTGATCGGCGAGATCGCGAGTGGCGGGTTTGACGGTGAGGCCGAGGCCGCCCGTGGAACCGGTATCGTGTGACGTGGCCGCCTTGGCGTGGGTGGCCGTGGATTTATCAACCCATTCGCCGGGTTTCACATTCACTTTGATATGCTTGCCCTGACGCACGACATCGAGCGCGACGCTTTGATCAATTTTTTTAGTGCGAATTTCATCCTTGAGTTGTTGCGAGGTGAGAACTTTTTTCCCATCAATCTCCGTGACGACATCGGCGGGGCGGAGATCGGATTTGGAGGCGGGACCGTTCGGCACAATTTCCACAATCACGACGCCATCCTGAACGCCTTTGACGAGATCGCGGTATTCGGGATATTCGCGCAGGGAGCGGATGCTGATGCCGAGCCAGGCGCGGCTGAACTTGCCTTCACTGATGAGCTTGTCGGAAACTTCGCGGGCGAGATTGCTCGGAATGGCGAAACCGATGCCGGTGTTCAATCCGCGAATGAGCGTGTTGATGCCGATGACTTCGCCATTGATGTTGATGAGCGGGCCGCCGCTGTTGCCGGGGTTGATGCGCGCATCGGTCTGGATGAAATTCTGGTCGGTCATCGTGGGACTCTCGGGTTCGCTGGGAATGATGTTGGAACGGTCCTTGGCGCTCACATGGCCGAAGGTGACGCTGTAATCGAGTGCGAACGGTGCGCCGATGGCGATGGCGAATTCACCGACGCGGGTCTTGGAAGAGTCGGCAAGTTTGGCGATGGGCAAATTTTTGGCGTCAATTTTAATCACGGCGACATCGGAGGGTGCATCCACTCCACGAACGTCGGCTTTGAAGGTGCGTCCGTCTTTGAGGCGGACTTCAATTTTCTCCGCGTCTTCCACTACGTGACGGTTGGTGAGAATGTAACCATCCTCGCGGATAATGATCCCGGAACCTTGACCGCGGGTTTTCTCGGGTGGCGACTGGCGGAAGAAGCGACGGAACTCGGGCGGGATGCGATCCAGCGGATCTTCCTCGGTATCACCCTCTTCACCCGGCGATGAGTGCAGGGAAGAACTGGCGGCTGCCTTTTGGACAACGGTGATGACAACGACGGCAGGCGCGACTTGGTCCGCGACTTCCACGAACGCTTCATTTAATTGGCGGGCGAGATCAAGTTTGGGATTTGGTTTGGCAACAGCGGCGTTTTCCAGCGCGTTCGAAGCGAGCGGCGCGAATGCCAGGCTGACAGCGAGAAGAAAAATGGCAGAAAAATTGGCGGTTTTCATAATGAAGGCGAGTTATTGCAAGGTCCTAAAGAATACAAATATTCCCAAGGGAAAGCGCGAGGTGATTGTGGTGGATAGACTTGGCGTGACAAGGGTTTTTTCGGTTTCAGCATTACGGATTCAACTTCCATAAATACAGATAGCACAGTTGGCCGCGATAGCATAACGGGTGGAAGCCCCAATGCGGTCGAAAATGTCCCGCAATCTGCCGGAATCCGAAAGTAGGACGGGCGTCCCGCCTGTCTGAGAACGTAACCAAACGTCATTTATAGATATGCGATTCGTTCCATCCAAACGCTCCGGGTTCTTCCAGACAGGCAAGATGCCTATCCTACGGCTTGGAATTCCTGTGCATTGACTTGGCTTGAATGGGCCGATAACATGTTAAGAGAAAAGATTAATTACATGTTCGACGTTATCGAAAAGCTGCTCATTCTCCAGGACCGCGACCGGCACATTCAGCGGGTCAAAAACGAACTCGCCCATATCGAACCCGAGCGACAGGCACTTAAGGCGAAGGCGACGGGCACCCAAGCCAGCCTTGAAGCAGCCAAGACCCGCGTGCAGAAGATCGAGTCGGAGCGCAAACGGCTTGAGTTGGATGTGGAAGCCAAGAAGTCGCAGATCGAGAAATATGCTCTACAGCAGTTCCAAACGAAGAAAAACGAGGAATATCGCGCACTGGCCCACGAAATTGAGACTTGCAAGAAAGCGATTGTCGGTCTGGATGATCAGCAAATCGAGTTGATGGAGCAGACTGAAGTGGCGCAAAAGGAAGTGGGAGTTGCCAATCAAGCTGCCACCGAAGCGCGCAAGATCGTTGAAAGCCAGATAATCAATTTAGGCAGCCGCGAAGAAAACCTGAAGAAGGAATTGGCGGAATTGGAATCCAACCGCGAACAAATTGCCGAAGCCGTGGACGAAGGCGCCCGCACGCGCTACGAACGCCTGGTGAAGAACAAAGGTACGAACGTGGTTGTCGGAGTGCAGCACGGTGTTTGCGGTGGTTGCCATATGAGATTGCCCACGCAGATTATTGTTTCCTGCCGCGCGCAGTCTGAGATTGTCACCTGTATTAATTGTGGTCGCATTCTGTATTATACGCGGGATATGGATCTTGCGGCGGTTGACTGAGGTCGGAAGACTGAGGACAGAGGTCAGAAGGCGGGTTTTTGAATGGCTGGTTAGTCTATGGGCAAATGAGGTCCTAATAATATACTATTGGCTGACCAGATATTATCATTCCGTGATTTGCGCGTTTACGGTGAAGCTTTTGAGCTGCAGCAGATAGTTTTCCAACTCTCCAAGAAATGGCCAAGTGAAGAACGGTATGCTTTGACCGACCAAGTTCGCAGATCGTCCCGGTCGATAGGAGCAAATATTGCGGAAGCATGGGCCAAGCGAAAATACCCACTAAGCTTTGTCAGTAAACTTGTCGATTCTGATGGAGAGTTGCAGGAAACCTCTCACTGGATAAGCTCCGCTCTGGCCTGCGGCTATATCAGTGAAGAGCGCCGTGCAGATTGTCAGACAAGGATTGAAACCATCGGGAAAATGTTAGGCAAAATGATATCAATGCCAGATAATTTCTCGCCGAAACGTTAAGAAAGCCAAGTCTGACCTCCGTCTTCCGACCTCCGTAAATTTTAAGTCGGGCATAGCTTGCCTAAAAACTTAGGCTGCCTTAAACTGAGCCTGATTTTGGAAGGGCGGGGAATCGCTTCCGGCGCAAGCCGGGGGAGGAAAGTCCGAACTCCACAGGGCGCGATGCCACGTAACCTGAGCCGCAAGGCAAGGGATACACGTGGGAGGCGTGGTTGAAAAACCTGCCGACGGAAAGTGCCACAGAAACTTAAACCGCCGTCAGCTTCGGCTGGCGGTAAGGGTGAAAAGGCGGGGTAAGAGCCCACCGCTCCAAGAGTAATCGCGGAGGCACGGAAAACCCCATCGGGTGCAAGGCCAAATAGGAGACCGAGGAGCTGCCCGCTCCGCGTTCCGCTTGCGGAACAGGTTTCGGGTATTGGCTGCTGAGACAAATGATTCTCTCCGTTCGCAAGAACGCAGACAAAAATCGGCTTACAGCCCTTCCAAAATCAGCTTCTTCTTCGACGACTTCATTAATTCCAGGCCGCTGTCAGGATTTCACCTACGCTGAATCGCAGTGCCGTCAGGATGGTTTCGAGTTTGTGGCAAGGAAGTCGCTATAACTCGCACAGAAAGGTGGCTATGTAGGTCGCCCTTCAAGTTAGCAGTTACGAATTACGAGTTATAAGTTGTATGAAAAAAGTATTTTCTCTGCGGTTGGCGGCTTTGCTGATGGTTCCTCTACTTGCGGTTTCCTGTACTTCCGTGCCGCGCCAGGGAATGAGTCCCCAAGCCCGTTTCCATGAAGGGGCTGCTGCCAATGTGGTTATGCACTTCTATCAATGGAACTCAATTTATGTCACCCGGCCGGACACGCGGGAAAACAAGTTTCTTCCATTGCTGGATCGCGAGAGTGTCGCCCAAGTGCTTGCCCGGCCTGATGTTGGGCATGATGTTGCAGTAATAGTTGTGAGTCATTTTTACACTGCGGATCAGGAATTGGAGCTGGCCCACGATTGGGAATCATTTTTAGGCAACAAAGGTTTCCGACGTGTGGTGCTCTTACGGGCTGGCAGCAGCAAAATTGACAACGTCGACGGTTTGATTGTGATGCACGATTCCGCCAAGCTCGCCAGTACACGGCAACCTTCAACACCTACAGACTTGGCATTGGTTACCCGCTGAGTCTCAAAGTAATGTCCCGTCCGTGGACAAAGTCATTACGCATTGTCCATAAACGGGCAACCGGTTTTGGCTTATTTTGCTGAACCTGCCTTCTGCAAGACCATTGGCTGGCTGGCAGACCCAAAACGGTTAACCGCTGTAAGGGCGACGGCATCCAAAGAGTCCGGCACAGTATGACTGGAAGTTGCCCCTGGCAGAACCGTCGTCTGCCATTTATCTCCCGACTTGGTTTGTAATACCCAAACGGAAATTTTGTCAGAAGCGGAGCCTTGCCAGGTGACCTTGCCTTCCTTCGCTACGGTAAGCTTGGGTTTGCCCGGTGCTTTATTAGCCAGCCAGGGCGATGCAGGAATGATCGCTGGTTCGGAATAGAGCCCGCTCTCCAAGATGTTGCCCATTTCTCCGCGACTTGGCATCAGGCTTTTGAAACTCCAATGGACATGACCAGCAGTGCCGCTGCACAATTGGCGGGCGATCTTAATTTGATTTTCGATTTCCTCCGGCTTGTTTTTGAACTTGCCGGTATCGATGCCGGGCCAAATATTCCGGTGCTTGGGATTTTGTTCCGTCCACCATTTTAAAAGCGCCGTGTAACTCTGCTCCGGAGGTTGGATGGCCCAATAAAGTTGTGGCGTGCAATAATCCAGCCAACCATTCTCAAGCCATTTGCGCGAGTCGCAATAAAGGACCTCATATGCGTTAAAACCTTTGATTTGTTGCGGATATCCCGGCTGCCAGATTCCGAACGGAGAAATACCGAGCTTCACCCAGGGCTTCGTGGCCTTGATGGACTTATAAAGACGTTCGACGAAAACGTTGACATTTTCCCGGCGCCAATCGTCGCGACTCAGCTTTCCAGCAGTGCCATACTTTTTCCAGCTCGCTTCATCCGGAAAGTCCATATTGTGCTTCTGCGCGTCCTGTTCCTTGTAGGGATAAAAATAATCATCCATGTGGACACCATCGATATCATAACGCTTCACCACATCTAAAATGACACTGAGTGAGTAGTCCTGAACTGCCTTCTCACCGGGATCAAGCCAGAGATATTTTCCATAATCCCGCACGAGTTCAGGATGCGTTTTGCTGATATGATTTGCCGCGATGGGAGACTTTGACGCTTTGACCGCCGCGCGATAGGGGTTGAACCATGCGTGCAGTTCCAAGCCACGTTTGTGAGCTTCTTCGACTGCGAACGTCAGCGGATCATAGAACGGTTCCGGCGCTTTGCCCATGGTGCCTGTCAGGTAGGCCGACCAAGGCTCAATCTTCGATGCATAGAGAGCATCACAGGAAGGACGCACTTGCAGGACAACGGCGTTGAGCTTCAACTTCGCTGAACGATCCAGAATGGCGATCAACTCGGCTTTCTGTTCCTCGACTGGCAAACCGGACTTGGATGGCCAATCAATGTTGCCGACAGTGGCCACCCAACCGGCGCGAAATTCTCTTTGTGGCGCGGGAGGTTTGATGCTCGACGGGCTGAAAGTTGCTGCCGAAGCGGTCGTGGCATACATGGCGGCTGAGAGGCAGGAGAAAAGGAGAACTGTCTTATGCAATTTCATTTGGGTGGCGCATTAAGGCTTGTAGAACGATTTCTTACAAGCATTTCCTTCGAACGCATGAAGTTGAGTTGTACTGATCTTTAACCAGTTGACGGATGGTTTGCACGATAAGACGTTGGGTAGGTAAGAAATATTAATTTTAAAACAAAGTGAGGCCAACGACGGCTTCTAATGGAGGAAACTATGGCAACTATGACAGCTACTGACACAGGGAAGGCCGTTCGCATACACGATTTTGGCGGGCCAGATGTCCTCAGGTATGAGGACGTGCCCAAGCCTGAGCCGACCCCGGACGAAATTCTGGTTCGGGTCCATGCCGCGGGTGTGAATCCGGTGGATTGGAAAATTCGTGAAGGACATATGGGAAAGGTTCCACTTCCGTCTGTCATGGGAAGTGACTTTTCCGGTGTGGTGGAATCCCTGGGAACTCACGTGAAGGAATTCAATGTTGGCGATGCGGTTTTTGGGGTCGTGGCGGAAGAAAGTGGCGGTTATGCGGAATATGCTGTTGCGCCAGTTTCCCGCGTGGCCAAGAAACCAGCTTCGCTCGATCATGTGCATGCGGCGGCATTACCGACTGCGTCACTTACTGCCTGGCAGGCGTTGTTTGATACGGCTGAACTTCAAGCCGGACAAAAAGTTTTGATTCATGCTGCGGCCGGCGGAGTGGGTGGGTTTGCCGTGCAATTTGCCAAATGGAAAGGCGCGCATGTCATTGGGACTGCTTCGGCTCAAAGTATTGCTTATGTGCGCAGCCTCGGAGCAGATGAAGTGATTGATTATCGCCAGACAAAGTTTGAAGACGCCGTTCGCGATGTGGATGTTGTGTTTGATACCCTTGGCGGTGAAACTCAGGAGCGTTCGTGGAGCGTGTTGAAACCGGGCGGCATTCTTGTCTCGATTGTGAGCCCGCCACCAAAGGAAAAAGCAACCGCTCATAACGTTCGTGGCGTATTCATGGTTTCCAATCCCCGGGGCGATCAACTCGCCCGCATTGCCGATCTGGTCGTGCGCGGACAGGTCAAAGTGAATGTCGAGGTCGTCCTGCCGCTGCACGAAGCACGCAAGGCGCAGGAACTAAGTCAAAGCGGTCATGTCCATGGAAAGATTGTGCTCGTGGTCGAGCCGTAAATTTGGAAATCAATTCGCCCCGGCAGCACGCCTCAATGAAGAGAAATTTTGATCACGCTATAAGCCGGCGCGTTCGTCAAAGTGAGTGTGTGCTTTCCGCATCGGATGAGATTGGCAGCGATTGCGTATCCGGCTGAAGAATATTCGCTCGTTTGCGGCTTTGGATACATAAAAGGAATGGCTGCATTTTGCCCAACGCTTCGGGCGATACAAGTTGAATCAAGATAAAGTAGGACAGGCTTCCAGCCTGTCTGGGAAGGACCTAGATCACCCAATACGGATGGAATGTGTTTCGCACCTGAAATCTCATTACGTTCTCAGACAGGCCGGAAGCCTGTCCTACTTCAAGTGCCGCACCTTTATCGCCGGTTCAGTTATCTGCAATTCTGTAACACAATTGTAACAATCCTGCCCTTTGCTTGTAACGAGTGCTGAATAAGTTGAATCAAGGGTAGAGGCAATAACAACTTGGAGAGATAGAGAATTGAAGCATTAGGGCAATCGTTACATTTTTAGAAATAAGCAGAAAAGCGGAGACTAAATTCATGAAGAAACTAATATCCAAACTCACAATCGTGGCAGCCATGTTGGCCATCGCCGTATCGGCGCGTGCCGGCAATATCACCGTCAAAGGGTCGGACACGCTCGTCATTCTGGCTCAGAAGTGGGCCGAGGTTTATATGGGCAAACATCCTGAGGTAAAAATCCAGGTGAATGGTGGCGGGTCGGGGGTTGGTTTTGCGGCATTGCAGACCCAGACCACGGATATTGCGGACGCCTCGCGCAAAATCAAGCCGAAGGAAATAGAAGCTTGTGTTAAAGCCTTCCGTGCGCGTCCCACCGAATATAAAGTGGCTCTGGATGGACTTTCAGTTTATGTCCATAACGATAATCCGGTTAAGGAACTGACGCTGGAGCAACTTCAGGGAATTTTCACCGGCAAGATCAAGAACTGGAAGGAAGTCGGCGGCAATGATGCAGCCATTCACGTTTACAGCCGTGAAAACAGTTCCGGCAGTTATGAATTTTTCAAGGAACATGTCTTGAAGGGACAAGACTTCGCCGCCAGTGCGCAAACCCAGCAGGGCACAGCGATTCTTTTGCAATCCATTGCGAGGGATAAAGAAGGCATCGGTTATGGAGGAGCCGCTTATGGTGGCGGCGCTCGCGCCTTGGGAGTGAAGAAAGACGCTTCCTCAAAAGCGGTTGAGCCTAATGAGGAAACGGTCGTAAATGGCACTTATCCGATATGGCGTTACCTTTACAACTACGTCAACCCGGCGCTCGACAAAGGTGAAATTCAGTCTTATTTGAATTGGATTCGCAGCGCTGAAGGCCAGAAGATTGTGAAGGACGTCGGTTACTATCCTTTGCCGGAAAAATTGCGCGAGAAATAAAATGGTTCGCGCGAGGAGCATCATAAATTCAATTTGATTTGATTAGCGGTTCCTCCTGCGATCAAAATTGGGCGGACGAGCGGTTCCAGTGTGGGAATCTTCGTTCCGCCCCTCTTACTTTGAAATCGAATGGCTGATAAACATTCCAAACGCAGCATCGGCTGGATGGGCTTGCAACGGGGGCACCAAGCCCGCCCACTGGAATGGATCGTGGAGAAGGGGATATTCCTTGTCTCGCTCTCCGCCATCGTGATGGTTTTTTTAATCTTCCTCTTTGTCGCGCGGGAAGCGTTGCCGGTCTTCCTCGGCAAAATGAACAATGCTTCCGGGCAAAAGGTCATTCCTGTGGCGGAGATGGACAAAATTCCTCCGGCACAGTTGCAGGAATATCTTGGACTGACCGACAAGGAATTTGCGGCCATGGATCGCGAAACCAAAAAGACGCTCATGGAAGTGAAGGTCGAAACGGCCCAGGAAGATTCCAAAGATAAGGATGCCACGGCGAACACCACCTCATGGCGCTACCTACTGCGTCCACACCAATGGAGTGGGTATGACAAGCCGGAATATATTTGGCAGCCAGTTGCGGGAGTTCAGAAATTCAACATCATTCCGTTGCTCATTGGCAGCCTGAAGGCCACGCTGGTTGCGCTGCTCTTTTCCGTGCCGCTGGCACTGGGGGCGGCAATTTATGTTTCGCAATTGACCAGTCCGCGCAAACGGGAACTGCTTAAGCCGGCCATTGAATTGCTCGCCGGCATTCCTTCGGTTGTGCTTGGTTTCTTTGCGTTGATCGTCATGGCCAGCGTGCTGCACAGCATTCTCGGTTACCAATCGCGCTTGAACGCCTTTGTCGCGGGCATTGCATTGGGACTGGCGGTGATTCCAGTGGTTTTCTCCATTGCGGAGGATGCCTTGACCAGCGTGCCGCGTAGTTACACGCAAGCCGCCCTTGCGCTCGGTTCGTCCAAATGGCAGGCCGCCTGGAAAATTGTCCTGCCCGCTGCCATTCCAGGCGTCTTCGCTGCCGTGGTGCTGGGTTTCGGTCGCGCCATTGGTGAGACGATGATCGTTTTGCTCGCCAGCGGAAATGCGAGCATTGTTTCCTGGGACATCTTTGATTCCACCCGCACGATGACCGCCACCATTGCGGCAGAAATGGCCGAGGCCGTGGTTGGCGGCGACCACTATCGAATTCTGTTCATGCTCGGCGCGCTGCTGTTCGTGGTCACCTTTGTTTCGAATTTTATCGGCGACCTTGTCATTCATCGTTTGAAACACAAAATGGAAGGGAAACGCTGATGCATGCGAACCAGCAACGTTCCTTTCAAGCTACCCGGTTCGATTTCAGTTCGTTCTTTTTCACGGGCCTGACCGGTCTGGCCACTTTCCTCATTCTTGCCACGCTGGCAACTATACTCATCAACGTTCTGGTGAATGGCTGGTCGGGACTTTCCTGGCGCTTCATCACGGCGGGGACGGAGAAGGACATGTTTGATGTCAATCATGCCGGCGTGCTGCCCATGATTTTTGGCACGGCAGCGCGGGTTATCATCATGACCATCTTTGTTATTCCTGTTGGTGTCATTACTGCCATCTACCTCACGGAATATGCCCATAGCACTTCTGTTTTCACGCGTGTCATTCGTGGGGCAGTGAATAACCTTGCCGGTGTTCCCTCTATTGTTTTCGGATTATTTGGCCTCGGCTTCTTCATCAATTTTGTCGGTCATAATATGGATGCCGTTTTCAATCCTCACAGCCCGAATCCAATCTGGGGTAAGCCAGCGATTCTTTGGGCGTCGCTGACATTAGCGGTCATGACGTTGCCCGTGGTGATTGTGGCAACGGAGGAATCTTTAAAAGCGATCCCGCAAGGTTTGCGCGAAGCCAGTCTCGCTCTGGGTGCGACGAAATTGGAAACGATTCTTAAGATTGTCCTGCCGCAAGCTTTGCCCGGCATTATGACGGGCGGAATTCTCGCCATTAGCCGTGCGGCGGGTGAAGTTGCACCGATTCTATTTACCGGCGCAGCTTATTACATGGCCGATTTGCCAAAATCATTGAACGATCAATTCATGGATTTGGGTTATCATATCTTTGTCCTGTCCACTCAATCGCCGAATATCCAGCGGACCACGCCGATTCTTTACGCCACGGTTGTGGTCTTGCTAATGCTGACTTTTGCGTTGAACATAGTTGCGATTTTTATTCGCGCCCGGATGCGGAAGAAGTTGCGCGGACTCCATTAACTGACGTATGACGGAAATTACCACACCGCGAATTACAGTAACCGCTCCGATCACACTCCCGGCGGCGACCAACGCTTCGGCGGTGGAGAACATGTTGATTGAAACGGAAAAGCTCTCGCTGTACTACGGTTCGGCGCAGGCTTTGAAGGAGATTAGTCTGCCCATACGTGAAAAGCTTGTCACCGCTTTCATTGGCCCGTCGGGTTGCGGCAAATCGACTTTGTTGCGCTGCTTCAATCGCATGAACGACCTGATTGATAATGTGCGGATTGAAGGCCGTATCAAGATTGCGGGTCATGACATCATGAGCCGTGATGTGGATGTCATCGAACTTCGCAAGCGTGTGGGGATGGTTTTCCAACGCTCCAATCCATTTCCCAAATCCATCTACGAGAACATTGCTTATGCCCTTAAGTTGCAGGGCATCAAGAGCCGCTCTGAACTCGAGGGCATCGTGGAAACCAGCCTGCGGAATGCGGCGCTGTGGGATGAAGTCAAAGATCGTCTGCATGGCAGTGCACTCGGTCTGTCCGGTGGACAACAACAGCGGCTTTGCATCGCACGCGCCATTGCCATTCGCCCCGAGATCATCCTAATGGACGAACCAGCGTCCGCACTTGACCCCATCGCCACGTCGAAAATCGAGGAATTGATTCTCGATTTGAAAAAGGATTTTACCATTGTCATTGTCACGCACAACATGCAGCAAGCTGCGCGTATTTCGGATTATACGGCATTCTTCTACATCGGTTCGCTCATTGAATATGATCGCACCGCCAAAATCTTTACCAACCCGGCTCAAAAACAAACGGAAGATTATGTCACAGGACGGTTCGGCTGATTGCATCCAACCCATTGACCTTATATGACCATCCACTTCGAACACGAACTCGTGGGCCTCAAGGAAAAGTTGCTGACCATGGCCAGCCACGCGGAAGGAGCCGTCACCAAATCGATCAAGGCATTGGTCGAACGCGACGACGATCTCGCACGCAAGGTCATGGCGGATGATGCCATTGTGGATCAGTTGGAAATCGAGATTGATGATTTGGCCATTCGCATGCTCGCCAAGGCACCGCTCGCTTCCGACCTGCGCTTGATTACCGTGGCGATGAAAATCTCGCACGACCTGGAGCGCGTTTCCGATGAAGCCACGACCATTGCGCGACGTTCAGTTGAACTGAGCACGGAGCCACAGCTTAAGCCGTACGTGGATGTCCCGCGCATGGCCCACATGGCCACGGACATGTTGAAAGATGCTCTCGACGCCTTCGTGAATCGCGATACCGCCAAGGCGCGGGCGGTTATTCCCCGTGACAAGGAAGTGGATGCGTTGAACAAACAGCTTCACCGCGAACTCTCCAGCTACATGGTCGAGCGGCCGAGCACGATTACGCGCTGTTTGAACCTGATGGTCATTTCCAAAAGCCTGGAGCGCGTGGCAGATCATGCGACCAATGTGGCGGAAGAAGTGGTTTATCTTTATGAAGCGTTGGATATTCGGCACAGCGGACATATCGAACCGCCTGCCATTGCTTGAAGTTTCGTAACTGAATTGTAACCTTCCAGTCGTTAAAGCGTCATTTCCCGTCTCATAATAAGTTATCATGAGACCCAGAATATTGGTCGTGGATGATGAGCCGGATATTGTTGAACTAGTCTCCTTCAATCTTAAAGCAGAAGGTTACGAAGTCATTACCGCTGACAACGGCTTTAAGGCGCTTGACCAGGCCCGCTTACTTCTGCCCGACCTGATCGTGTTGGATCTGATGCTGCCGGAATTGGACGGTTTGTCGGTGTGTGAAATCCTTCATCGTGTCCCGGCAACCGCCCGAATACCCGTAATCATGCTCACTGCCTGGACGAGCGAACTTTCGCGTTTGATCGGGCTGGATACCGGAGCGGAAGCTTACATGACCAAGCCGTTTAGCCCGCGCGAGTTGATTTCACGAGTGAATAAAACCCTGCAAAGCCATGGCACAAATTTAAATGGGGCAAAGGATTCGCCGGAAAATAATTAAATTTAAGTCTTTTCCAATGAAGGACATGCTTCGTAACCCAACCGTAACCCGCTTGTCACCTCCCCGTGCTTGTAGAATCTTACCGGGCATGGTACCCAAGACCCAAGTGATACCTAAAATCTTAGTCGTGGATGACGAACCGGATGCGGTTGATCTGATCAAGTTCAATCTCAAGGGCGCAGGTTACGAGGTCATCACTGCCGCCGATGGCGAGGAAGCGTTGCAAAAGGCGCGCTCGTTGCTGCCCAATCTCATCATCTTGGACTTGATGTTGCCTGAGGTGGACGGCTTGGAGGTTTGCAAAATTTTACGGCGCGACCCACGAGTTTCGGCGGTTCCCATCATCATGCTTACTGCGAAGGCTGCAGAAATTGATCGCGTGCTCGGCCTCGAACTCGGCGCGGATGATTATGTCACGAAGCCGTTCAGCCCGCGCGAACTCGTCTTGCGGGTAAAACGATTGCTCCGCACCGGTCAAGCGGCGGAAAGCAAGGCGGACGAAATTGTATTTAAGGAATTGGTGGTGAACATTCCCAAACACCAAGCCTGGGTGAAAGGGAAGGCGTTGGACTTAACTGCCACCGAGTTCAAGCTGATCACCATACTTGCCCAAAGGCGTGGTCGTGTTCAATCGCGCGAACAGTTACTTCAGGATGTGTGGGAATATGACAATCTCATTGATACGCGCACGGTGGATACTCACATGCGCCGCTTGCGGGAGAAACTTGGCCCGGCAGCGAAATATCTGGATACAGTGCGAGGAGTTGGTTATCGGTTTATTGAAGAGTGAACGAGAGATTAAGAGTAAGATTATGATTAAGAGCGCGGCGGTCTAGCTCGGATTTCTTACTCTTAATCCTAATCGTACTCTCCTTTTGGCTTTCTTACATGCCCTACATTCTACTGGCAATAACGGTTGTCGGTGCCATTGCCTTGCACCTTTGGTGGCAGCGTCGTTACGCACGCTTGCAGGGTGAGTGTGCCCGGCAAAAACAATCCATTTCAGATTCGCAGCAGAAGCACGATCAGGAAATCATGCAGAAGCAGGCCGAGCAGCAGGCTCTGTTCAATAGCATGACCGAAGGAGTTCTTATTCTCGACCCGTCAGGACACGTACAATTGGTTAATCGGTCGCTACAACAATTCTTTGATCTTAAAACCGATGTGCGCGGCCAGACGCTGATGGAGGCGTTTCGGCTTCAGGAGTTGGTCGAGCTGGTTCGGCGGATCCAAGAGGAACGCGCGGTTCAAGATCATGAAATGGAATTGCCCGGCACGAGTGGCTGCTGGTTGCAGGTCAATGCCGCCGCCGTTCTTGATGGCGGAGGCGTGCAGCATGGTTCCATTCTGGTCTTTCATGATTTGACGCGCCTGAAACAACTGGAAAATACACGCCAGGAATTTGTCGCCAATGTCAGCCATGAATTGCGCACGCCGCTTTCCTTGATCAAAGGCTTTGTTGAAACCTTGCTCGATGGCGCAAAGAACGATCCCGAGTTGTCCACACGCTTTCTGCAAACGATTGAAAAGCATGCCGATCGTCTCACGTATTTGATTGAAGATTTACTGACCATTTCCAAATTGGAAAGTGGCCAAATTGTCATGAACCTTCACGAGGTCAACTTGCACGAGGAAGTGGTGCGCGTAATCGAAGATTTGCAATCGCGCGCCTCGGGGAAGAACGTCAAATTGCAAAACACTTTGTCGCCGGACTTGACGGCACACGCGGATGCGGATCGGTTGGAGCAGGTCCTTTTTAATCTGATCGAAAACGCCATCAAGTATGGTCGCGAAGCTGGCACAATCATCATTGGCGGCAAACCGGTTGCAGATAATAAAATCGAGATGTGGGTGCAGGACGACGGTCCGGGCATTCCACCGGAAGCGCGGGAACGGGTCTTCGAACGCTTTTATCGTGTGGATCGGGCGCGTTCGCGCGAGACTGGCGGGACGGGGTTGGGCCTGTCTATCGTCAAACATATCGTCCAGGCGCACAGCGGCGAAGTCTCGGTAAAGAGTGAACCCGGCGCTGGCACCACTTTCTTCTTCACCTTGCCGCAGTCCAAAGAGTAATCGCACTGCCGGTTGTGTGGACTTCGCTCGATATCAATCAGGGATGACTCACACGGTAATACCGCGCAGGAGAATTAGTCACCCCCGGATCAGTGAAATGGAAGATGCCCGTCGCGTCGGCAGTCAAATTGGTGAGCAGGGACCAGGTGACCAGATCCGGCGAAACTTCCAGCGTATGGCTGCCTCCGGCGATGCCCTGGAAATCCAACTGAAAATTTCCGCCGTTGACCGGCCGGGAACTCATGATTTTGGGAGCAACTATAAACGTGCTTTCGGTGGCAAAGGGTGAGCCGGCAAAGGCGGTATCCACCGCCTGCACGCTCCAGTAATAAAGTCCGGGATTGAGGTTGGTCATCACCTGGAAGAGGCGCTCTTGGGCATTTCCCAATTCGGCCAGGTACCGCTGGCCGGTGGCCGCGTTTGCCGCCGGTGAAAGGATGTCGCACTTTCCCGGTGCGGTGCCGATTCGCACGTTGTAACTGAGACCACCCGAGGGTGTTTCCAGATCGCTTGCCGCATCCCAGGCCAGTCTCACACCATTGGCGCCGGTGCGCGAGGATAGCAAACCAACAGGTGCCGAGGGCGCGGTATTCGCGGTGCTAGTGGTATTCCGATACAAGTTAAACAAAAGATTTGTCCCGGATATCCCGGCCACCAGGAGATCCAGTTTGCCGTCATTATCAAAGTCGCCCCATGCTACCGTACTGTCGGAAACACCGGCAAACCCAGCGTGGATATTCGTAAAGGTTCCATCACCGACATTACGCCATACCTCGCTCAAAGACAGGGTGCGCACCGTATCGATGCTTCCGGACAACAACACATCCAACCGGCCGTCGTTGTCATAATCTCCCCAGCGTGCGGACGCAAATACCAAGCCCGGCAGGCCCGCGTCAATTTTGTTCAGAGTGCCGTTACCCGGGTTCTCCCAAATATGACAGTCTGCGCCGCTTGAAGATCCGTTGGTTGTTCCGATCCCCAGCATGTCAATGGTGCCATCATTATTGTAATCCCCGCAGGCGACGGTACCGATTTCATAACCCGATACGTTGGTAATCGTAAGCGTGTTAAAGTTTCCATTGCGCTTGTTTTGATAAAATCGGGTGACCGACTTGTTTCCATTGTACCCGGCCATGAGAATATCCAACCATCCGTCGTTATCGAAATCACTAGGAACTGCTCCGAAGGATAGGGCGTGGAGGCTAGCGCCGACCTTGGTAAAATTGCCCCCACCAAGATTCTGCCAGATTTCGCAAATATTCTCCACGCCGGTCCAACCCTTGATCATTATGTCCAAACGTCCGTCGTTGTTGAAATCACCCCAAGCAGCGTAGAGGGAATCCAGGCTGAGCAGGTTGACCTGCAGCTTGGTGAAAGTACCGTCACCCTGGTTTCGCCACACTTCGCAAACGCTGCCGGCGGGAGAGGCATTTGTTCTTCCGGCTAATACAATATCCAGAAAGCCGTCATTATCATAATCTCCCCACGCCACCGAGCCACCGCGGGAAATTGGAGTCAACCCCGCATTCACGTTGGTGAAGACATTGTTGCCAAGGTTGCGCCAAAGCTGGGTAACTGGGTCGGCAGCAGAATTGTTGGTGTTTCCGCAAATTAAAATATCCAGCTTTCCATCGTTGTCATAATCCCCAACCGCAATGCCAGCGCTGCGCATTCCGGGAATATCAGTGGAAACGGCAGTAAATGATGATGGAATACCGGGCTGTGCCTGAATATTGAATGCCGAAGCCAGCCCCAACACAAGCGCGACCCACGTTTTTGGAAGAACCCCTTTCATAGAATTTTTGTTGGACTAACTTTCTGCTTTTTCTCAGCACCTTTTGAGACCCGCACTCCAGCGAGTTTCTCCTGCACTGATGGCCGCAGACTACGTATATCGGCAAAAAAGTAAAGGCCTAGTTGGAACGCCCGGAATGGCGAATCCAAGCCTCATTAATGCCAAAACGGATTGAATTTGGCCGTAAAATCGAGTATTTTTGTTCGTTATCAGTATAACTACGTAAGTATAAGTTCTTCAATTCCTAGAGCCTTGGAATTAGGCGAGAAACAGGATAAGTAACAAGTTGTGCCATCATTAGGTTTTAAAAAGGTTTTAGAGCGGATTCTGGAGGATGAGCGCTACCTACGAAATCTGGACTGGGGCAAACCCCGGCTTGGCCATCCGGAAGGCAGCCTCCGTGCTCATATAGCGGAACTGGAAAGTAATTTGCAACAATTGGCATCGCTAGTGTCTGAGGAGGAATACGTGAAGCTGCAGATTTTGATTCATGTCCATGACACTTTCAAACCCGAGGCGAAATCGGGCGCACCCATAACACATGCAAGAAGCCATGCCTCGCTGGCTCGGGCGTTTCTAGCCTCATTCTGTGACGACCAGGATTTGCTGGATATCGTCCAGTACCATGACGAGCCCTACGCTTTATGGCGCCATTATAATGACACTTTTCAGATTAACGAGAGACGACTCCAGAATTTACTCCGGACTATCAAGAACTGGGATCTCTTTTTGTTTTTTCTTATTATTGATGGCTGCACGGGGGGAAAAGAGCAGACCCCACTCATCTGGTTCTTTGAGCAAATTGGCGGGAAGGTTGAATCGCGAGTTAATAAAGATGACATCTTTTGAAGGACAGCAGCCAAAGTTTTGTTTGAAACCTGCCAAACACCCGGTAAATTAGCCAGTTAATGGTGCTTTTCGGCTCTGGAGTTAGGCCATTTTGAGCTTAAAATTGTGTTTTCTGCCCAAATCTACTTACCTCCATTAGTTGTGCTCAGAAAGGCCACCCGCCACTTTATATGGTGGTTTTCGCTTTACTAACGTGGCCTTAATATGGTTTTTTAACAAAGCATGTATCTGAAGAACCTAACGGTTTTTGGCTTTAAGTCGTTTGCCAACAAAACCGCC
Organism: Pedosphaera sp.; assembly: GCA_028293285.1. Lineage (GTDB taxonomy): Bacteria > Verrucomicrobiota > Verrucomicrobiia > Limisphaerales > Pedosphaeraceae > Pedosphaera. Next base: position 3,954 of record JAQGPC010000153.1, on the reverse strand, counting down.
CTAAATTTTCAGCCGGGTGTGACCGCGATCGTCGGTCCCAATGGCTGCGGTAAATCCAATGTCTCTGATGCCATTCGCTGGGTCTTGGGCGAACAGTCGGCGAAGGCATTGCGCGGCGGCGAAATGGCCGATGTCATTTTCAACGGCACTGATGGTCGCAAGCCGCTTGGCATGGCCGAAGTTTCGTTGACCATTGGCGGAGTCGATGATGAGCATTTGCAAGCAGCGGGGGTGGAGGTTTCTTACAATGAAGTGACGGTTACACGCCGCGTGTTCCGTGATGGTGGCAGCGAATATTTCATCAACAAGACTCCGTGCCGCCTGAAGGACGTGCAGCAGCTTTTCATGGGCACCGGGGTGGGCCGCACCAGCTACAGCATCATGGCGCAGGGGAATATCACCCAGATTCTTTCCAGCAAGCCGGAAGATCGCCGGATGATTTTCGAGGAAGCTGCAGGTATCACGAAGTTCAAGGCGCAAAAGAAGGAATCGCTGCGCAAGCTGGAATATACCGAACAAAATTTGCTGCGCATTGCGGACCTTATTCGCGAAGTGAAACGGCAGATCGGTTCATTGCAACGCCAGGCTGGCAAGGCGCGGCGTTATAAGCAAATCATGCAGGAGTTGCAGCATCTCGATACGCAACTGGCGCGTCACCAGTTCGATGTGTTGCAGACCGAAATTAATGAACGGCAGACCCAGGCTGAGAGTCTTCGCAATGAGATTGAATCCAGTTCAGAAACGGTGCTGCGTCGTGAGGAGGAGATTACGCAACTTCGCGAGCAACTTTCCACGCTGGAACATCAGATCAGCGAGATGCAGCAGCGCGGTTTGGAACTCAAGAGCCAGAGCGAACGGCAGGAAGGGCGCATTCAATATAACGAGGAACGTTTGCGCGAATTGGCCGACCAGAATGCCAAGGCGATTGCTGATATAACGCAGGCGGAAGAACGTCACCTGGCCGCTGAGCAGGAACTCGCGGTATTGAATGAACGGTTGACTGCTTCGAATACTGCGCTGGGACAACACCGCGCATCATTGCAATCCAAACAGGAAGCGTTGCGCACAGTGGAAGAAGACTTGCGCCGTCTGCAAGATACGCAACGCCAGGCACAATCCGACGCTTTCTCGCAAGCCCAACAATTGACGCGCGTGCGCAATGAAATCAATGCGCTCGATTTGCAGAAGCAGGGCAATGTCGTCCGCCTCGAAAAACTTTCCGCAGAAAAAATTCAATTGGAAGAGGAACGGGGACAATTGGAAGCCCGGCTCGCGGAATTTGCCGCCAATGTTGAAACCGAGAAGCTCAACGTGCAAACCCAACGTGGCACGGTTGAGGATCGGCAGAAGCGTTTGCGCGAAATCCAGCAGGAACTCGCTCAGTTGACCCAGGAGCTTGACGCACAGTTGCAGAAGCAGGCTGAGAAACGCTCCCGGTTGAACGTCCTGCAACAACTGCAATCTGAACATGAAGGGTTCAGCGAAGGCACGCTTGCGGCTTTGAAGAAAGCGGACCAAGTCCTTGGTTCGCTAGCTGATAAAATCCGAGTTCCGGATCAATATATTCCCGCCATCGAAACGGCGCTCGGCCATTACCTGCAAGTGGTCATCACCGAGAAGCCGGAAGCGGCGCAGCAAATTTTGGCGGAACTCAGCGCCAACAAGAAGGGTCGCGCGAGCATTGCTTCGTTGACCTTGGGAGCGCCGAACACGGCAGTTGGCACGCCTCCCGGTGGACATCCCACTGCTTTGAGTGTTGTGGAAGCGGATGCGTCGGTGCAACCGCTGTTGCAAAGTCTGCTTGGGCAAACGGTGATTGTGCCGGACCTCAATACAGCCACCAGCGCATGGATCGAAACTCAGGGCGCGTTTAATTTTGTTACATTGTCCGGTGAGGTTTTGAACCGGCACGGCGTTTATACTGGCGGTTCTGCCAATGGTTCGGGTAAAGCGCCGAGTTCCATTCTTGGACGCAAAAATCAAATTGCCGAACTGCAAACTCATTTGGACCAGGCGCAGGAGCAGGTGACAGAGCTCAGTCGTCGCAAAGGCGCGTTGTTGAGCGAGCAAACTTCGCTACAAGCGGGATTGCAGCAGGCGCAAACCGAGCTGCGGCAACAGGAGGTTGCCATCGCAACACGCCAGGGCGAGTTCAATGCCTTGCAGAATTCTCGAAAAATTCTCCACCAAAAGATTGATACGGTGGTTTACGAAATTCAAAGCCTGGCCGCACAGGAACAGGAAGGTTTGCAAAAGCGCGCTGGACTGGCACAACAGATCAGCGACCTTGAAGCACGCGAACGTTCACTTCAGCAACAGGTGACGGAAATCACTGCCGCACTGGAGGAATTGCGCCAACAACGCGACCGCGCAACAACTGGTTTGACTGAAACCAAGGTTGCACTGGCTTCGGAAGAACAAATTTCTGCATCGTTCCGCCAGCAACAGCAATCGTTATCGCAACGCATTCGCGAACTTGCGCATCTGGTGGAACAGCGTCGCTCGGAAGTTTCCTCATTCCTCAATCGCAAGGCCCAGGCTGAAGCTGAGATTCAGGAATCGCGTCGTCAGATTGACTCATTGCAAATTGATCGTGAGCAATTAAATACACAGGTTGCCGCGCTCGTTGGCCAGAAAGATACTCTGGAAGGCGACATCATCACCCGCGAAGATTCGCTCAAGGAGCAACGTCGCCGTTTGTCCGAGGCGCAACAACAGCGCGGAACGCTCGAAGTTGAATTGGCGCAGAAGAACATGGCGGTGCAAAATCTGCGCGAACGAATCCAACAGAAATATCACCTGAATATCGATGATGTTCGTAGCGAATGCATCACCATCACCGTGGCGGACGAGGGCGCGGCCAAGGTGCAGACACTCACGCCTGAAGAAATGGCGGCCAGTGGCGGTGCGACGGATTGGAATGCCGTGATTGAACAGGTGGCAGTGCTGCAAAAACGCATTGACGAAATGGGGCCGGTCAATCTGGTGGCGATTGAAGAATACGAAGAAACCGAGCAACGTTATAATTTCCTGACCAACCAGCACGATGATCTGGTCAAGGCCAAGGCGCAGTTACTGGATGTCATCAACCGCATCAACAGTCAGACGCGCGAGATGTTCATCCAGACTTTTGAAAAAATCCGCGATAATTTCCGAGCCATGTTCACGGAAGTTTTTGGTGGCGGCAAAGCCGACCTGATTCTCGTGGGCGAGGGGGATGCCTTGGAATGCGGCATCGATATCGTCGCGCGTCCGCCGGGCAAGCAGTTGCAGACCATTTCGCTTCTGTCCGGTGGCGAGCAGACCATGACCGCCGTGTCGTTGCTTTTCTCAATCTACCAGGTCAAGCCAAGTCCGTTCTGCGTGCTGGACGAGTTGGATGCGCCGCTCGACGAATCGAACATCAACCGGTTCATTCGCGTGTTGCAGCGTTTCCTAGCGCATTCGCAGTTTATCATCATCACGCACAACAAGCGCACCATCGGCATTGCGGATGTGCTCTACGGCGTGACGATGGAGGAACACGGCATCAGCAAAATTGTGAGTGTCAAGTTCCACAAGGTGGATGACGAGGCGGGGGGCCAACGGGGCGCGCCTTTGGTGCCGCCGGCGGTGGGTGCGCAACAAGTGGAAGACCGTGGGGACACGCCGCACAAACGGGACGAGACAATGGATATTGCGATGGCGAAGTAGCGGGTGCTCAGAACTTGAACAATTCCGCGATGACGTATTGGAATTGCGGCAGGAGCGGTTCGCCAAGGACTTCGCGGATGGCAAGAATTTGTTTGAGCGCGAGACCGTAAGGGCCACCGTGATAAACTTCCACGTTGTCGTAGCGGGGATCAACCATCCACAAGCGCGGTAAATTTGCGGCTTCGTAGAGAGTTTTCTTATGGATGGTATCGGGATGATGGTCTTCAGAACTCACGACCTCGGCGGCGAGCCAGAGCTTGC
>JAQGPC010000275.1 GCA_028293285.1 Pedosphaera sp. | reverse complement strand
TCCATTTTGGTTGCTTGACTCATCCTCATGACCTCCGCTTTTGGGTGTCATCGATTTTTGAGTCAACGAATCCTTTCGCCCCCTTCACCACCTCTCCTTTGGGTGTCGAAATTAATGAGTCAACAGGACAGAACTGTTAATCTCACTATCGCATTTATTTTGGATACCCACTTGGATAAAATCCATCCAGTGCTCATCCATATTTTCGTCGCAAAACGGCAGAAGCAGGATCTCTCCGCCCACATAGTAAACCTGGAAGTGACGATCCTGCGCAATGTGTTGAATCGGGCCATTGATGAAAAATGCTTCATTCACCTGCCCCACCCAAAACCGATCTCCACACTCTATCCCTGACGAATCCGCTCCAACTGCTCATCCAGCCGTTTGGCAGAGACAGGCAGTTCGGTGCCGAGTTCCTGGGCGAAGAGCGAAACTTTAAACTCTTCAATCATTCTGCGGAATGTTTCTAAATGCCGGCGGCTTTCGGGGGATTGGCGGGGTGCAGCTTCAAGTTTCCTCAACGCCTCCTGATACGGCGCAACCTGCACCGCACGTTCCTGGTCCTTGAGGGGATTCAGGGCAGCGCGCTCACCGCGAATCAGCAAGGCTTTGAGGTAACGCTGAATGTTTGGCAGTTGGGCAAATGGTGTAATTTCAAGAAAATGTCTGGGCAGGAGCGCCTCCAATTCGCGCGCGACCGGGCTGGCGTTGCGCGCCGCCGGCGGGTTGGTTCCCAATTGCTTCAAATCTGACAACGTCCGGGGGCGGTTGGTTGCCGGTGCGGGCGCAGGTCCAAAGCGGCGCAGAATTTCCTGGCGCATCTGGAGGATGGCACCCACGCGGTCGATGAGTTGCATGGCCAGACCAGGGATGCGCAGGCGGGTTTGTTCGATGGCTTCCAGGAAATATTTCTGGGTCAACGCGGGAAATGATTTGTCGGGGAGGACATGCAGCTTCAAGTTCTGAAAAGCGCTTTCCTGCAACTCCTCGGACGAGCCGGGAGCAAATAGAGCCTCGAAGCGCGACAGCGCCCGCAAATCCTTTTGCAACCAGGCTAGGTCTTTTTGGACGGCAAGTTCCACCAATCTTTGGATGCCACCCAGGCTGGCCTGACGAGCCGCCTCCTGGCTGCGGAAAAGGCGGAGGCTGACGTTGCCCTCTTCCGCTTGCAGACCGGGCCAGGCGTAAAGCGCGGTCGCGCCTGCTTCGCTTACGAGCAGGCGCTCGGGCACGTCGCCAAAGGTCCAGCCAGTCAGGCCAAAGCGTTCCCATTGCTGGGCGACCTGGGTCCACGCGGGAGAGTCACCGGCGGGTTGGACTTTTGCCTTTTCCAGTCGTTGCCGGAGTTGATTCAAGTCGCGGCCGGAGCCAAGTGTTTTCTGATCGTTGCCGACTATCTCGATGCGCGGACGGAGATGCTGCGGCACAGCATCCGCCGTCCAAATGGAGGGAGGGACTTCGACGCCATAACGCTGGTGAATGAACCGCGCCAGGTCGTTTTGTAGCGAAGCGCCCGTGGGGCGAAGGTCGCGGACAATCTCCGCTACTTTCGGCGGGAAGGGCATCAACTCGCGGCGCAAGGCTTTGGGCAATGCACGGAGCAACTCGCTGACTTGACCTTCGCGCAGGCCGGGCACGGCCCATTCCACGCTGGCGGCGGAGACACTCTGAGCCAGGGTAAAAGGCAGCTTGAGAGTCACACCATCGGGCTCTTCACCCGGGGCGTAGGCATAGGAGAGCGCCACCGGTTGGCCAGCCAACGGCAGGGTGTCAGGAAAAGCCTCGGCATCGTAGTTCAAATTTTGGCCGCCGGTCAGGTCGTTTTCGGTGACGCAAAGCAGGATTGGATCGGGATGTTCGCGCAGCCAGCGGTTTAACTCATGCAGGGAAGAGACATTTTCGATGTGCCGGGCGTAGAAATCAAACAGCGCCTGATCCAGGTCGACAAAATCGTGACGACGGACACGCGTCTGCCAGGTTTCAATCTTTTGACGAACCTGGCGATTGTGTTCGAGAAAAGGGTAACGCGCCAGCGAGGTATCCGTTTCGCTTTCCACCGATGCCAGAAGGTCCCGGCTGGTTCGCAGGGAGGATTCGTTTGCTTCACGCGGACTGCGAGTCGGCGCCGGGAACAAATTTTCTTCGACCAACGCCGAGCGAATAAATATCTCTGTAGCCTTTTTAGGGTCAACGTTTCCGTAAGCCACCTTGCGACTGACCAATTCCAGCCCGTAAAGGGTAATCTTTTCCTCGACCAGGACCCGGCCCGATTCAATGCTCCAGTGTGGATTGTGATGAGTGAACCGGCAGCAATGGGGGGCCAACTGAACGATCCACAAGGGGTCGATGCCAGCCACGGTGCGCGCGAAGAGCTGTGAGGTTTCGACTATCTCCCCGGCCATGACCCACGCAGGTTGCTTCGTGGACGGTGGTTTCGGCGCCGGCTTGCCCTGGGGTGACCGAATCTTTTTCGGTTTCTCGGTCCGATCATAAACTACGGAACCAGGAAAGATCGTCACTTGGCGATTGGCGGCAGTCTTGTACAGGTTGCGTTCTTCGCGCGCGGCGATATGCCCGAGCAAGCCGGTGAGGATGGAGCGGTGAATGGCAGCGTAGGCAGCGTTGCTTTCATTTAACTGCAGCGTGCCCAATTCCTCCAAGGCACCGTGAAGCTGGGAATGGAGGTCCTGCCATTCGCGCATGCGGGTGTAGGAGAGAAACAGTCCCTTGCAGAACTTGCGACGTTGATTTTGGGTCCGGAGAGTCTCCCATTGGTCATGCACGACTTTCCAAATATTGAGCAGGGTCAGGAAATCGGATTGCGGATCGAGAAAACGCTTATGCGCGGCGGCGGCGGCATCTTTCTGGTCCAACGGACGTTCGCGCGGGTCCTGGATGCCAAGACCGGCGGCAATGATGAGCAATTCGGGCGTCGCATGCTCCTGCTGGGACTGAAGGAGCATCCGTCCCAGGGTTGGATCAATGGGCAGGCGGGCAAGATCACCGCCGAGCGTGGTTAAGACGCGGTCCTGATCCAATGCGCTCAATTCCTGCAACAGACCATAGCCCCCTTGAATGGCGGCGGGCGGGGGCGGATTGACAAAGGGAAAGGTCTCGATGTCCCCCAACCGGAACGCCTTCATGCGAAGGATGACTTCCGCCAGGTTCGCCCGCTGAATCTCCGGCTGCGTGTAGGGTGGTCGTCCGGAAAAGTCCTCTTCCGAATAGAGTCGGATGCAAACGCCGTCCTGAACGCGACCGCTACGTCCTTTTCGTTGATTGGCGCTGCTCTGTGAAACCGGCTCAATGGGCAATCGTTTGGTGCGTGTGTGCGGGGTGTATCGGCTGATGCGGGCCAGGCCGGTATCGATGATAAAACGGATTCCCGGAATAGTCAGGGAAGTCTCGGCGATGTTCGTGGCAACGATGATTTTACGGCGTGACGAAGGCGTAAAAACGCGTTGCTGATCGCCGGAGCTTAGCCGTCCAAAGAGTGGAATAATTTCCACTTCATTACCATGGCGGCCTTCCAGCAAATCGCTGGTTTCGCGGATATCACGCTCACTGGGCATGAAGATCAAGACGTCACCCGGACCCGATTCATAAAGTACACGTTCGGTGGCGCGCACCGCCGCATCGATATACGTCAGTTCGCCACTCTCCTCCGCGGAGGCGTCCAGCGGGGCATAAATTACTTCGACCGGGTAGAGTCTGCCGGAGACTTCGATAATCGGCGCGTTGTTGAAAGCGCGCGAGAAGGCTTCGGTGTCGATGGTGGCGCTGGTAATGAGGAGTTTCAGTTCCGGGCGCTTCACGAGCAAGCCTTTCAAATAGCCAAGGAGAAAATCGATATTCAGACTGCGCTCGTGGGCTTCATCGATGATGATCGCATTATAATCGGACAGCAACGGATCGCCCTGGGTTTCCGCCAGGAGAATGCCGTCCGTCATCAATTTGATGTAGGTCTCCGGGCTGGAACGGTCATCAAAGCGGATTTTACAGCCGACCTCGCGTCCCCAAGTGACGTTCAACTCCTCGGCGATGCGCCGGGAGATGGAGAGGGCGGCCACTCGTCGCGGTTGAGTACAGCCAATTTTGGCTTCGATGCCCAGGCCGGCTTCAAGGCACATTTTGGGAATCTGGGTCGTTTTGCCAGAACCAGTTTCACTGGCGATCACCACTACCTGATGGGCGCGAATCGCCGCCACGATGTCATTCTTCCTGGCAGTGATCGGCAACTCCGCAGGGTAACTGAGTCGGGGCACCATCGCTCGGCGCCGTTCGCAGAGTTCCACCGAAGCCCGGGCCTGCCCCAGCAGCCGGTTTAAAATGGCATCATGCGCCTGGGGATGAAGGCGGTCACGCAAGAGCCGGACAAGTCGCGACCCCAATCGCACCCAATCGGGCAGGAGGCAGTTTGGCAACAGGTTTTTTATTTCTTCGATGCGGACATCATTCATACCAGCGTCGTACCATCATACAGCATAACGGATAGCCCGGGAGGCAGCGACTGTGAAATATACAAAGGGATTTAACTGGTCCGGCGCGCCATAATTGATGCGAGCAACGCAACGACTCGGAACTGGCTGCCAGGGTTTTGGTTCAGTGGCATATCACAAAGGCCGGAAGTATTACGACAAAGGATAATTACGGCCCATCCAACTTTGGCTGTGCCTCTGGTCGTTTGAAAATCTTGCGAGTGGCGAAGCTATGACGGTAATTATGGAATGATATTTGTAGAGCCTGAATCAGTTTACCTCTCGTATTGCTCTTAATGGCTATTCAAAGGAGCATGAGATTGAAGCCGACGTCTATGCCCTGATATACTTGCAGAAGCGTGGCAAGGACCGAACCCCGCTTGTCTCGGTGATCAAGAAAGTTCGCAGCTCTTTTGAATTATCCAATCCTCCGCTCAACACCTCCACCTTGGACTCAGGCACGCACCCCGACCCTAAAACCCGACTCCACATCATTAACAACCTTGAATGTCACCCCTTTAACGGGGATATGGTCCACGATGCCTACGCCAAGGAGAGCGAACTTATTTACAGCATCTCTTTTAATGCACTCTGCACTTATACCCTGCGAGACGGGTCAAAGGTATGTAAAATTCTCTCAGAAATGACGACCACAGCCGCATTGGGAAAATCGAGATCCATTGGCACCTTGACCCTCAGGACGGATAAAATCACCCACACTCTGAGATCTGATGGGATTGTGGAACTAGACCCCATGGATATGATGGGCGTGTCTTTCACCAAAACAAGTGAAGGGAACCCGGATTTGGCCAAGGGCTTTACTCCTCGCGTTGATGGTATTTCCGTGGAGAAAATTCAAAAAAGAACATTCAAATAAAAAACTCAGAACACTCAGGTTTTTGGCTGCGATCAGGCAAAGAAGCAAATCCCCCCAGTTCCTAATTGCATAATTGCGCGCCACAAGGCTTCTACCCTCGATACTCCGATACCAGTCGCTAGTCAGCGAAGAATGAAAGGCAGATGAACTAACGGGATACCCTGTCCCGTCTTCAGGCCTTCCAATTGTAGGCGTCAATAGGCGGCGAGTACATGGAATGTCTCAACCGATTTGCATGAGACATTTATTTTAGCGGTGACTCCGGTTGGACCGGTTTAACATTCACTTTGTTTAAATCATTTGCTGCGATTTGGGTTTTCTCCAGCCATTCTTTCACGGTTGGCCATGTAATGGCGAGGCTGCCCTCTTTGTTAGGATGGGTCCCGTCAGGAAGGAAGGTTTGGAATTGTTCGGGATGGCTTTTCTTCAGTTGCAGCCAATGCGGAAAATGGTCCAGCAGCGGCAAGTCATTTTCCTTGGCGTAAAGGCGATAGTTAGAATTATATTCTTCAAGCTGGAGACGGTTGGAAAAACTTTTCTTTCCATTGGGAGCATCCCAGCCGACGTTCATGATTTGCAGCACAATGACTGTATTTGTATCCTGCGCGCGGAGGCCCTTAACTATTTGATCGAGATTGGCCGCGCCGGTTTCAACCGGCATCTTGAATTTTTCGTGGGCATCGTTGAAAGAGAATTCGACGAAGACCAGGTTGGGATGGTGATCGAGAACCCTGGTTTTCAAGTTGGCCACACCCCAGGCAGAATTCTGGCCGGGACCGCTGCTGTTCACGAAAGTGACCAGTCCCGGGTACGCCGAGTCAAACCATTCCTTGGCTGCCCCGGCCCACGCGCCTCCATGGGACAGGCTGGTGCCGTAGATCAGCACCGTCTGTTTTTTTCCCGCATTGAGATTTTGGAAAAAGATCTGAGTCGGCGGCGCGGCGAACAGAGTGAACGCGCCGAAAACGAACCAGATCATCATAATAGAAATGGTTGCTTTCCATGTCAGAACGAAACGATTGATTGTTTTCACAGCGGTTTGTTTGCTTAGGCTGGCAACATGGGGATGAATCTAGCCAGTCACGCGGTGAGTGAGTAGCAATATTATTGCAAGCCTGCAAACATGAATCATGACTGTCTGGCGTCAAATCCGGATTTCAATTGCCGGCCAATTTCGTGGCAGGGTGACAATATCATGGGGTCGGCAGAGCGTTGGCTAATCTTATAAAATCAGGATCATCGGCAGCTGTGCTGGTCGGATTCAGAGGGTTCGAAGTAGCGCTCGGACGTTGTTTGATCGTGTCGTCCGTATTATACTGGTTATTGAGGGCGATGATTTGGGCTCCTCTCCATTTCCAGATTTCGGCGTGGCCATCGGCAAAGGAAAATGTCGCTCCTTTGGAATGGCGCGCCGTGGGCGGATTCCAATATCCGGGCGTGCTAAGCGAGTTCACTCCCATAGCGCCATTGTCGATACTGATCTGGTTTTCCTCCCCAAAATTAAAAGTAGCGGCCGGATTTTTGACGTCGTTTTCCTTTTTTGCCACCACTGTGTAAGCATCGTTCTTTCCGGACTTGGAGTTCAATTGAACCGAAATGGAATAGCTGCGGTTGTGAGGAACCCCTGAATGCACGGTGGCACGGCTGGCGGGGCATTGGTAAATTCCATATGCTTGATTGTAATTCCAGAGGGCGCCTGCTGACACCCAGCTTGAATAGGTCGGCAGTGAAGTCCAGCTTTGAACATTTCCGCGAATCCACGCATCGGGTCCGGCGTCCTGAGGTGTGGCTCCGGAGTCATTGTTGACGAAGGTGCTGTCGTTGTCGTTCACGTACATGTGGCTCGCCAATTCCAATTGCTTCATGTTGCTGAGACATTGCGTCGCCGTGGCCTTGGCCTTGGCTTTTTGCAACGCCGGCAACAGCAATCCGGCCAGAATGGCGATGATGGCGATGACCACCAAAAGTTCTATGAGTGTAAATCCTCCTGTCAATCCAGGGGCGCGTTTTCTGAGGGGTGAGGGTCGCTCTGGAACATCGTCGGTGAACACATGCATAAAATTTCTCGGAAATAGATCAAATCGCGATTATTGGGTTTGCACGCGATAAAACTGGGTCGCGCCCGAAACACTGTTGGTGGATGAAGTGAAGGTGCCGGTCGCTGTGATCGGAGTCCCGAGATTCGTCCAAGCGCTATTTCCCAACATTGCCTTGGACTGAACCTGATAATTACGCCCGATGGCACTCTGCCAGGTCATTACCACGCCTGTTCCCGGCACTAATCCGATGCTGGTTATCCGGAATGGACTGGGAGCAGGCACAAAACTGGGATCGATAAGAAACGCCTTGATCCCGTTGTTTTGATCGAGCACAAAAAGGTAATTGCCGTTAAATGCCGCACTTCCAACGCCACCGACGATGTTATTGTTCGCGTTGGCGGTGCTGTACAACTCCTGGTCCACCAATGCAGGGCCACTGGCGAGATTTGAAATGTCGTAAAGTTGAACATTGTCTGGAATCCCGCTCGCGGTTCCGACGAGCCATTTTCCAGTTGGATTGACGGCAATCCCCCTCAATGCGGCAGAGACGTTGTTGGTGCCAAATGTCTGGATTGCGTTGCCGGTGGCAGTATTAAGGTCGAACTGAATCAGATACAGGCTGCCGCCGCTGCTTTTGGCCCAGAACGTATTTGATCCCGGCCCGAAGGCGAGGCCGGTTTTTGCGAAACCGGAGGGGACATTGCTCACGCTCAATATGACGGGCAGGAAATCAAAGCCGTCGCTGGTTGTGAAGAACGCAACATTGGTTCCGGTACCGGGAGCAATCAAAATTTGCGTGCCCGTTCCGGCGCCGCGAACTGCCAGATTGTCACCCCAACGAAGGTTGGCAGCCGGAGTGGAAAATCCCGGGTCGCCAGCAAATATGTTCATGGGGGGCGTATTCGAATCGTCCGCTCCCCATTGATACAGGTCATACGGAGTCGACGCCGATCCGGCGCTGGTTGTCAGGCCTCCTCCATAAACGACTCCGTCATCGGCGACCGCCACCGTGCTTACGCCCAGTGTGGTGCCGACGGTATCGATCGGGATGCCTGACAGGTTCATATAATATTTCAAGCTGCCGGTCAGGGGGTCGAGCACCGCGATATTATTGGTGGGTGAGGCGTAGCGGGTGGCGACCAGCAGATTGGATGAAACCGGGTTGAACGCCAATCCGCGCTCAGTATTGTTCTTCGTAAGGAAAGGCTGATCGCCGGGAGCGATGTTCCAGATGTTTGTCATCTGGGCGGTGTTGAACGTGGACAGAAGGGAAACCAACGCGTTTGAGCTAAGGGTTGAACCCGCAATATTCGTGGCAAAAAGAGAGTAATTCCCCGTCGTGGTCGAGTTTAGATTGCTTAGGGTGATCGTCTTGTCAGTTGCGCCAGGGACATCGACTCCATTGAGTTTCCACTGGTAAGCAATGGGGGTTGTCCCGGAAGTCTGCGCGCTAAGTGAAAAAGGTCCGGTGTAGCCTTGGTAGACACTTACACCGGCGGGCTGGGTAGTGATGGAAACTGCGGTGGGCACAACCGTGGCCACTGACAAGGTGAGGTTATCGAGCACCTCGAACGTTCCGGCGACGACGTTAGCGGTGTCAAAGCGGACTTGGACCAAATGGGTATTGGTGTTGGCGGGAGGAGGCGCAATCTGCCAGAAGACCTGATTAGACACGGAACTGGTTTGCTGCGAAGCCGAAGTGACAAAAATGTCGTAATTCGGAGTGTTGGTGGCGAAATAATGCCCCACGATCTTGAGATGATTTACATTCAGATTGGTTGGAGATGAGGAAAAGGTCACCGCATTGGATAATACGGTGACAAAAGCGCTGCCGTTGAATAGCTGAACATCCCCTACGCCGTTAGGTTCCACGTCGACGATGCGAAAGCTGATGTTCGCGGTGCTGGTGTGAAAAAGGCCCAATTGCAAAGACCTAGCGCCGCCGCCGCCGGGATTGGAACAAGCGAAATCGCCCTCGAAGATCCAATCAGATTGCCAGCCGATCACGTTGGTGAGGTTTTGATGCAGGTCGCCACCGCTTGCCTTTATGATCAGGACCGAATGATTGCCGCTAATAGCCGCGGCGTTTGTCGTGACGGTTGCGCCATTGGATCCCTCAAACCAGCCTGGAAATGTATTGGTCGCCGACCCCAATCCCAGTGGCTCGGCTTCAAAATCACCATTGGCCAGGAACTCGTCCGCTAAAGCTGATGAGTTGCCCAAAGCCAAGACCACGAGGCAAACAGAGGCCGAAATGACGGGGTTAATTTTCATAGTTACTTGGGTTCGATAAATGCTTTAAACATCTGGGGAATTGATGTATCCACCTTACCTGCGTCGCTTCGCTTCCGTCTATTACACTTTAGTTTACCATTGTCAGTTTTAGCCGACGCAAATACTTACGGAAAAGCAATTTACATCAATTCTGACATAATCCCATATTTGCGGCCGAACCTGTAGAAACGCTGATTGTTCGTGGACTGGTCGATAAACTGAATTACTCCATTAGTATCTGCCTTGGTAGTATCGATCATGGTCCACAGATTGATGGGCAAGCTAATGTCGATGGCTGAATAGAAGGAATAAATTTGGTCGGCGATTCCGTTGCCTGTCACTTTGTAGGTATCCTTACTTACCATCGTGCAATTACCGAGAATCGGCGCGATCAG
>JAQGPC010000261.1 GCA_028293285.1 Pedosphaera sp. | reverse complement strand
GGCGACGAATTCGAGTTTGAGACGGGTTTCTTTTTTGGTGATCGCTGGCATATATTCCAGACCATTACCACCCAAATAAATTCACCAAAAAATGCAAGCTCAAAGCTCATCGTAATGATTCGGGTGTAGGCTCGCTTCTTGGCAGCGGACAAGGTAGGAAGAATCAAAGCTGCCAAAATGGCGATAATGGCAATGACGACGAGCAGTTCGATTAGCGTGAACGCGTTAGTCACCCCGGGCCTTTTTGAAAATCGGAGAACATTCATGGCTTACAATGTCTCAAACCTAAAATGTTTGAATGAGTAGTGCCGGAATGATTTTTCACCATGTGGCATACGGTAGCCCCCCTTTAGGAAGCGTGTCCGACAGTACGGATGAGAATACGATGAGGCAAACAAATTGTCAAAAGACTTGATCCTCGCAAAGCGTAAATTGGAGTGATGGCGTATTTAAATTGCGGGGAGTGAATGCCAGACGTAGTGTTTACAGCTAACGTTTGCCTGGTGGTTGGTGCCGACAAGTTTTCAGGTTATCAAGGAGCAGGTTGGGATTTTGAAAGGGGGAGATGCTTGTGGCCTCGCGCCGACTGTGTCGGCAGAGTGATTTTATTTTTGGGAATCGGGAACCCCAGGGCGTTGCCGCTGGGCTATCATGTGTCGGGCTTTCAGCCCTGAAGGACCTGGGAGTAATGGAGCGATGGAGTATTGGAACGTGGAGTGCGGAATATGAACGGGAGAGAACAATGTTAGAGCCTCATCACCTCGGCTGCTACCCACGATGTAATTGCCGAAATTTTTCTCGATTTCTTCGAGGGATGGCAGTTTACTCTGGTTGACAGCTTTAACGTAAGGATTCCTATGGCAAATCAGGTAACTGCCGGTGCGATGATGGCATGCAGCTTTGGCGTGGCTCCTGCTTCGCTGATTGTCCTTCCCGCAAATCAAACCATGGTGGGCACGCCCGCAGCAAACATCATGGATTCCAAACCGATTGTGAACATTCCGACATTTGGAATGTGTTCTTCCATCGCCAATCCCACCGTGGCTTCTGCTACGGCTGCCGCATTGGGCGTTTTGACGCCGATGCCGTGCATCCCGAATACAACCGCGCCCTGGGCACCGGGTTCACCCACGGTAAAGATTGGCAACATGCCAGCGTTGAATGACACTTCCAAATGCATGTGCATGTGGGCGGGAGTGATTCAAATTACGTTTGCGGGGCAGGCAACGACGAAGATAGCGTAATTTATAAGCCCGTAAAAGAATGTCGTTCATTTGGCATTCGTGGGCAAAGATTAACCGGGATCACCTCACTCCCGCATGCGGGACGGAGAGGAAAACCAGCAACGGAAAAAACGGTTTAAGAAATCAGACAACCCGGCGCACACGAACCGGTTTTTGCTCCGGCCATTAATGACGCAGCCAAGGTAAGCGGACCGAGATTGGGCAAAGGTATTCCTATCAGCGCAGAACAATTTATACCAGCCATTGCCTGAAGATTCATGCTGAGACAGGGGAGCAGTAAACCCAGCAACATTCCGGAAGCAGCGGCGGCTCCGAGGGTTACTGGAATGGTAACTGCCAACGCCCCGAGCGGAGCCAGGCCCAGATTCAGTTTGGCGGAGAAGTCGGCGGCAAAAGGATCGATTCTCAACAAGCCGCGAATCAGTGCGAGCGCGCTGATGACGGCCAGAAGTTCCGTGGGGTTGAAAGTCAGCGCCGGCAGACTTACGGCGGCAGCGAGACTCAAAGAAGCGGCCAGGGGACCCAGACCGCCGGCGAGACTGATACCCATGGAAGCTGCCAACGAGGCCAACATTGCGTAGTGGGAGGCATTGGTCAGCGCGGCCAAACTTAAGGGCAGGGCGAGATTTGCCGTGGCATTCAAGGCGGCCTGGAGGGCAATTGATGCATTGGGCGCCAATAGATTTATCCCAAGTGCGGCTTTGAGCGTGGCAATGGTGGATAATGTGGTGCCGAGTTGCAGCAGCGGCCCGATGGAGATGGGCGGCAGCACCAAGCCATTCAAGAGCGAGAACGTCATGTTCAATTTGGCCGTGACGGCTGCGCTCATCGGGAGGAGCGGATTAAACCCCATTTTGCTTTGAATGAGCGCCGTCATGGGCGGCAGGGCGGCGAGGGCGGCTAGTTGCAACGCGGGAATCGGCAAGGGAGGCAAACCAGCCAACAATGACAGTTTGGCGGACATGTTGGCATTGGCATTCAGGCAGGATGAGGCCGGCCCCAATGCGCCGGCTGTTTCCGAAAGTGTCAATACGATTGGCGGGATCGACGGAAGGGTAAACTGGGGCAACCCCAAACTCAGACTCAGCAAACCTTTTAAGCAGGAGCAGTTCACGATTTATTTTTAATCAGGAATTAGCCTGGTGGACGGCCAAGGGCTGGGTTGGTTGCGCCACGGATTCCAAATTGGCGAGGCGCACGGAATTGTTGCCTTTGATGGAAAGGACGGACATGAGACCCTGACTGAGAATGGCATCGCCAGCGCGGATGGAGAGCCACGCTTCCGCACACGGCTTTACCTGCATTTCGCCGTCTTGTTTAAATTTGTGCAAGGGCAGGTCGCCAATTTCTCCATAACCGGAAGGGTCCAGGCTCCAGCCATCTTCCTTGAATGCCTCGGTCAGCACGTAAGCGCAAAGAAAGCCGGAGTTGCCCCAGAGATACCGTTCGTGGAGGTCGCCGGGAGCGGATAATTCTTCAAAGGAAAAAGTTTCAATTTCATCGCTGCCCTTGCCATATGGTTGGCGCAATAAAAAGCGGGGCAAGGCCAGACCCAAGTAAGCGGCTTCAGGTGATTGGCGTAGCGCCTGCCAGGCTTGCCTGCTTTCGGCGGGCAGGGGACGCGTCCAATTGTTAGGCTCGTTCTGGCTACCGAAGGATTCGCAACCGACCAGATGTGGACTGGCCGCCGCCACGAAGGGAGCGCCAAGCCAGCTTGCAATGGTGGTCATGCGCCGAAGCACATCGAGGTCCATGAGGCTTTCGTCGAAGGCGTAATTCCCGACGAGCAACGCATAGGGTTGGCCGTAAAGTGAGGCGTATGTTCCGGCGGATTGCAATTCGGTTTGCGGGATAAGATCAGCGGCGAGTTCGTCCTTGCTGATATCGAGCAGATAGAGCTTTAGATTTTCCTCAGAGTCAAGATTGCGGACAAGAAAGTCCACGGCACGCCAACCGGATTCGAGCGCCTGAAAATGTGGGTGATGCAGTATGTAACGCAACTGGGAGGCGAGTTCCAAATCCAGGGCGGCGAGTCCGGCGCTTTGCTGGGTAGTCGGTTTTTGAACCGTGCTGGAGCCGACAATGTTTTTGATGAGACTATCAATGTTTACCCCTTTGCCTTTGGCAGGAGTTGGAGGCGTGCTGGCGGTTGGCGAACCTGCGGGTTTGCCCATCAAACGCGCGAGTGTGTCATCGGTGGATTCGTTGCCAACGGGCGCACTGGTATCGCTTGCAGGAGTTGCGGATGATTGGCCTAATATGTTTTGCAACTCGGCGGCGGCATTTGCGGCGGTGGCGGGGTTCGCTAATTTCTTCCGCAATTGCAGCAGGTTCACCAACGGTTCGACTCGCTTGAGCAATTGATCGGGATGGAAATCTTCCAGTGAGGCGAAGCTTAATTCCAGCATCTGGCCGGGATTGCGCGGGTCGGGCAGTTGCAAAGCGATGCCCAGTTGCTCCATTTTTTGCTCGAAATTATCGGTATCAATCGGGACCGGTCGCGATTGGGAAGCATCGCTTAATCCACGGCTGGCGCGCCCGGTGAAATCGCCCAGCACCGCAATGGAAAAGGGAGTGTCGGAGTCCCGTTTGATGCGGGCCGGAGCTTTTCCAAAATTGATGCTGAACTCCATTTTTCCGGAGGTGGATTTGTCGCCCATATTTTATTGGGGATGAATTTTGCTCAATATTGCCGCGCGGCAGCAGCCAAACTCACCCGTGTTTGTGAAGAATTTTTAAGGTGCGGCTGGAAAATTACAACCAATTATTGGAAACAAATGGGTTCTAATAATGTGGCTTCCAATTTGGAGCTTATCCCATTAGAAAACGAGGCGATGAGTTTCTGACTTTATGGTTTGTGTCGCCCCTTCCGGGGCTTTTTACGATCGCAATTCATGACCCACGTCTTACGACGTGGGCTAAATACTTTCGCCGCTCCGCGGCTGGGACTTTATCACTCTTAGGCCTGGGCCAAGTAGCCGCTGATGGCGGTATGGATCTCGCGATTGAATTTCCAATCAATGACAATAAAGCTGCGAGAGCGGACGAGTAATTTTTCCAATTCTTCCAGCGGACGATTGAAAACGGTTTCCAAGGCCAGGGAGGGAACGTCGCCGTAGTCCTTGCAGACGCTATCGGGCCCCATGCCCGGGAAGAGGCTGACGATGGTGCCGAGGGTGTCGTACCAAAGATCGGTGGGCAGCAATTCCAACGCTTCGTTGGGTTCGATCGGCTCGCGAATCAGGCGATGCGGCCCGAGGGATGTTACATAACGTTTATCTTTGTCGAAAATGGCGCGGACACGTTTGCCGAGGGAGATGTCGGGGTTATAATCAGCGGCCACCTGGCGCGCCAAACTCAAGACTTCGTCGAGCGCGATGGCCAAGGTGTTTTTATCGTTCACCAGGAAGGTGCGGACGGCCAGCACACCGAGCGCGTATAGATCGCAGGGCGAACTTAAGAGCGGGACGACTTCGAATGGCGAGCGGGCAAATGAAATGCCTTCGGCTTCGCGCAACGCCGCTACAACGGATTCGGGCATTTTCTGAGGGACGGTGCGGAAGCGGGCTTCGCCTTGCGCCAGGCTTTCGGTCGCGTAAAGATGACCGTAGAGATCCACCCGGCCGGAAGGAAGTGGCAGACGAATCCACAGCAGATCGTGATTGGAAGCGTTTAGTTTCTCCTGCAAAACCAAGGTGCCTTCGAGAACGGTGCGATCCTGGTCGGGCGGCAACACCTTGCGGATACGCACGCTGCCCATGCCTTGCAATGATTCGCTAAGGCCTTCAGGCAGATAAATGGAACTGCCGGAGGAGCGGGCGCGAATGAAATAACGAAACTCGCTCGTTTCGACGGGCAGGGCGAAGGCATGGCTCGGCTTGGTGAGCGCGCAACCGGCGGTCCAGAGGAAGGGAAGGCCGGAACCGGAGCTTTCCAGTTTCACACGAAAGCTGTCGCCGGAGAGGTTCAGGAACGGGAGTTGATTATGTTGAACGGAAGTTTGGACGAGCCGGAAGGCATCGACCAATAGTTGCAGTTTGAGATGAAAAGTTTCCGGGAAACGTCCGGCGCGGCCATGGGCTCCTAAAAACAAATGCGCGCCATTCTGTTGCACCTGGTTCCAATCTTCCAGGCTGCGATAAACTCCATCGAAGTTGAAAAACTTCTTCCCGTGTTCGATGCCTTTCCATGATTTGCCGCTGAGCAGGTCGGCGTAATCCTCGTAACTAATGGGAGAAAAGGTAACGGCCAACATCAAGCCACCCTGCGGATTGAAAGACAAATGGTGTTCGGTATTTCCCAAGGCTTCGGAGAGGGGCCGCGTGGTGGTGTTCTGCGGCGCGCCAGCGACGACGGGTATAAAGAGCGATTCCTTGCCCGCGCCGGGTTGATACAGATAACGAAATAAGGAGTTACTGAAAGATGGAAGTCCGGCAGCCTGCAACAAGGCATCGTCAAGGCAGAGTTCCCATTGGCCGCGTTCGCTGCCTTCACCGGGATAGACCGGGCCGGCCTCGGCGAGGTTGAGAAAGATGGGGAGAGGATGCTCAGTTTCCCAGCCGGTTTGCACGAAATTATCCGGATTCAATTCGGCGAAGGCTTCCTGCTGTTTGCGCCAGCGTTCGTCGAGGGCGAAGTTGGAGAACGTTTCGCGATAGGCGGGCAGGCTGGCATCGAGACCGTCCACATTCTGCACCCAGAGTTCAACCCATTCGCGGACGCGACCACCGGCGTCGGCCAGACAGCCGAGATAGACCAGGGCATCATGCAGATCGCGCAATAAAATGAAGCTGCCGGTGACGGGATCGGGAGTCTGGCGCACCAAAACGCAGAGTCGCACGGGTGAACCCTGGCTCTTGTGAACCGGGATGGCGCGGTAACCCTCTGGTATCCCTGTCGGCTGGCTGGCTGCTTTCGTTGAAACCATACTGTTCTACTGTCCCTTTTCAGGGGTTTTGCCAAGATAAAAATATAAATGAAATGGAGGGATGGCAGATTGAACATTGACGCGGACTCTTAGGTCTGCGATTTATTTAGCCCGGCCTTTCAAGCCAGTTTAGCTCAGTGGTAGAGCAACGGTTTTGTAAACCGTAGGTCGTCGGTTCGACCCCGACAACTGGCTCCATTTAATTTTTCAATTATTCGACCTCGGTTTTTAGTCTTGGCCTCATCCCGCGCAATGTATAGAATTTTGAATTGCCATCGTTTTATACACGTCAAAGCAACTGTAATTTATGAACGAAAATACCAGTAATAATCTTACTTCGCGTCGCGATTTCATCAAAACCACGGGCCGCATTGCCGCCGTCTCTGCACTGGCGGGGGTAGTCATTCCACACGTCCATGCGGCGGAGAATAACACCATCCAGGTTGCGCTGGTCGGCTGCGGCGGGCGCGGCACCGGTGCGGCAGACAATTGCATGATGGTCAATAACGGGCCGATCAAACTCGTCGCCATGGCTGACGTATTCGAGAGCAAGCTGAAGAGCAGCTATGAATCGTTGTCCAAGAATGAGCAGTACGGCAGCCGGGTTGAAGTGCCGGAAGATCGCCGGTTTATCGGCTTTGATGGTTATAAGAAGGCGATGGATTGTTTGAAGCCGGGTGATGTGGTGATCATGGCCACGCCGCCAGCATTTCGCTGGGTGCATTTCAAATATGCCATCGAAAAGGGGCTTAACGTGTTCATGGAAAAACCTGTCACCGTGGACGGGCCGACTTCCAAGCGGATGCTGATGCTGGGGGAAGAAGCGAAGAAAAAGAATCTTAAGGTGGGTGTCGGTTTGATGTGCCGTCATTGCGTAGTGCGGCAGGAATTGTTTGATCGCATCAAGCAGGGAGAGATTGGAGATATTGTTACCTTGCAGGCTTTTCGCATGCACGCTCCGGTGGCCGCTTGCTACAGCACGCCGCAGGATTGGAACAAGAAGGAGAGTGAGTTGCTTTTCCAGATAGAACGGTTCCACGGTTTCCTCTGGGCGAGCGGCGGCCTTTACAGCGACTTCTACATTCACAACATCGACGAGTGCTGCTGGATGAAAGATGCGTGGCCGGTGAAAGCCTCGGGTCTCGGTGGCCGCAATTATCGCGATAATAATATCGACCAGAATTTCGATAGTTACACGGTGGAATATACCTTTGCTGACGGAACGAAAATGTTCCTCAATGGTCGCGCTATGGAAGGTTGTCATGAGGAATTTGCGAGCCATGCCCTCGGCACCAAGGGTTCCGCGATTATTTCGACGTCATCCCACACGCCTTCCAAGTCTCGCATCTATAAAGGTTACGACTTCAGCAGTAAAGCCAAGCCGACGTGGTCCTGGCCGAAGAAGGAACCGAATCCGTACCAGCTCGAATGGAATGATTTGATCGATGCCATTCGCACGGATAAGCCTTACAACGAAGTCGAGCGTGGCGTCAAAGCCAGCCTGGTTACCAGCATGGGACGCATGGCGGCCCATACCGGCCAGGTTGTGACGTATGACGAAATTTTGAACTGCGGCCACGAATTCGCGCCGGACTTGGAGAACTTGACCATGAATTCACCCGCGCCGTTGCTGGCAGATGCAAATGGCAAGTACCCCATCCCGATGCCGGGAATTAAGAAGGATCGGGAATACTAATAGCAGATTATTGATCGGTATTTGACCGGCGGGCTGAAAGGCCTGCCGGTTTTTTTTTGGCGAGTGACGAGGATGAGTCTGTAGAGGTGGGAGGTCATTAGCTGCTCATCCAGGGGGGTTTTGCCCCATAGGTTTGCGGCGAAGCGGACGCTACAAATTACCTTACAATGCGTGATGGTCTTAAGCGGTGGTCGGTGTTTGCAATATCTTTCTGGACAGGCTGTTGGGTTTTGATGGGGGCTCCGTACGGACAAGATACGCGCAACCCGGTTGGGCCATTTTTCAATAATATTCTGCCGCGAATTGCTCCGGGAGATTCAGGGGCGTGGACCACGGTCAATGCTTTTCCAAACCTGACCTTTCAAGATCCGGTATTTCTTATCCCTGAACCAGGAACGAATCGTTTGTACGTCGGTGGGCGTGAAGGTCATATTTGGTTTTTCACGAACAGCTCGAACACGACCAGCAAAACCTTGTTTTTGGATTTGCATAATAACACGCAAGGTTGGGACGATTGCGGACTTCTCGCGATGGCATTTCATCCGGAATATGGCCAGGCAGGTTCTACGAATAAAGGGTACGTGTATGTTTATTATCAGTTCCAATATCCTACGAACATTCAGGGCTCAGCGACCACGCGACCTTCATTCACGACACCTTCTTATAATAGATTATCGCGCTTTACCGTACCAGCGGGTTCGTTGGTGGCGGATCCGGATTCCGAATTGATTTTGATTAATCAGTTTGATCGTCACATCTGGCATAACGGCGGTGGGATGTTTTTTGGGCCCGACGGATTTCTCTATTTGAGCAATGGCGATGAAGGGGGCGCGGATGATGAATATAATAATACGCAACGAATCAACGGCGGATTATTTTCGGGCGTGCTGCGGATCGACGTGAACCAAGACCCGACTAAAAGTCATCCGGTGCGGCGGCAACCACAGAGCCAGGGTGCGCCGCCCGCAGGTTGGATGGGAACGTTCAGCGCCAATTATTACATTCCGAATGATAATCCATGGGTGAACCCGGACGGCAGTGTATTGGAGGAATTTTGGGCGATTGGCCTGCGGAGTCCGCATCGCATGACTTACGACCCTGTGACCAGTCAGATTTGGCTCGGTGATGTGGGGCAGGGGTCTTATGAAGAAATTGATTTAATTCAGAAGACTGGCAATTACCAGTGGGGATACATGGAAGGGAACAAAGCCGCTTTGAAGAGCAGGCCGGCGACTTTGATGGGAGCGGAAAAGCCGCCGGTATATGCCTATCCACATGATCAGGGGGACGGTTGTGTTATATGCGGCTACGTTTACCGGGGCAGCCAGCACGCGGCGGATTTGGCGGGCAAGCTGTTGTTAGGAGATAATAATTCCGGGCGCATCTGGACGCTGGTTTACAATGGGCCGAGCATTCCGCCGACTGTTTCCGTGCTTTGCAACATGCCGCCGGGCGCGTCCTACGCCGGAGGACTTTCGTCGTTTGGTTACGACCAGAATAATGAAATTTACATGTGTGCGATGGGGGCGAATGGGCAGATTTTTAAACTCGCTCGCAATGGAGCGGCCATTCCACAGCCGCCTGCGTTGTTGTCGCAAGTCGGAATGTTCACCAACATGTTGAGTCTTTCAACAGCCGACAGTCTGCTGGCATACGATGTGAACATGCCGTTATGGTCAGACGGGGCGGTGAAGAGTCGCTGGGCAATTGTGCCGACCGATGCGCAGATCGGTTTCTTTCCCACGGGAGAATGGACTTTTCCGACTGGCACAGTGTTCGTGAAACATTTTGAGCTTCCGATAAATGAGAATGACCCCAGCCAGCGCAAGCGGTTGGAAACGCGACTGCTCGTCCGCGATACGAACGGTGCGGTCTATGGCGTCACCTATAAATGGCGGGCGGATAATAGTGATGCGGATTTGCTGACGGATAGTCTAAGTGAGGACATTGTGATTGCGACCAGCGGCGGGACACGCACGCAGACGTGGTATTATCCGAGCCGACAGGATTGCTTGAAATGTCATAATCCAAATGCGGGTTACGTGCTGGGAGTCAAGACACGGCAACTCAATGGAGATTTCTTGTATCCAAGTACCGGACGGACGGACAATCAATTGCGTACATGGAACCATTTGGGATTGTTTACGCCAACATTAGTCGAAACGGACATCACAAATTACGCCAGCCTGGTAAACATCTCGAATACTTCGGCAACGTTGGATAATCGCGTGCGTTCGTATTTGGATGCGAATTGCGCGCAGTGCCATCGGCCCAATGGAGTTCAAGCTTACTTTGACGCGCGGTATGATACGCCGCTGGCTAATTCGGGAATCATCAATGGGCGCATTGATAACAATCTGGGCGTGGCGGGTGCGCGCGTGATTTATTCCGGAGATACGACCAAATCAATCATGCATTTACGCATGAGCGCCTTGGGGACAAATCAAATGCCACCGTTGGCGCGTAATGCCATTGATAGCACTGCGGTAGCAACGTTTGCGGCATGGATCAATAGCTTGCCACCGGTGGGAAATTTACCGGCACCGTGGACAAATTCGGATATTGGCAGCGTGGGGTTGGGCGGAAGCGGCGGTTACGCATCCAACGCTTTCACGCTGACGGCGTCGGGAAATGATATTTGGGACAATGCAGATTCGTTTCATTACGTTTACCGGCAGATGAACGGTAACGGGCAGATTATCGCGCGGATCACGAGATTGGATCAGATCAACAGTTGGACGAAAGCAGGGGTGATGATTCGGGAGACCTTGGATGCGGGCTCGCGGCATGCGTTTATGCTGGTGTCGGATGGTAACGGCACTGATTTCCAGCGACGGACAACCACGGGGGGCACCAGTCTCAATACAGTTGGTGCAAATATGACGGCACCGTATTGGGTCAAGTTGGTGCGGACGAACAACACGTTTTCCGGATATGATTCGAGCAATGGGGTGAACTGGACTTTGCGGGCCAGCGCCACGATCACGATGACCAGTGCAGTATATATTGGTTTGGCAGCGACGGCGCACGAGAATACTGCGATTACGACAGCGGTATTTGATAATGTACAGCTCAGCGGTCCGGGTATTTCCAATCCTCCTGCTATTACTACACAACCGCAAAGCCTGGAAAAATCGGTGGGAGAGAATGCGTCATTCAGCGTCATAGCCACGGGGACGGGGCCGCTCAAATATCAATGGTTGTTTAATGGCACGAACATCTACGGGGCAACGACCAACAGTTACACGCGCAGCAACGTGCAAATTAGTGATGCGGGAAATTATGCCGTGGTGGTTACGAACTCGGTTGGCAGTGTCCTCAGTTCGAATGCCGTATTAACGGTCAACACTCTGCCGCTGGGACCCTTGCCCACGCCTTGGACCAATAGGGACATCGGTGCAGTTGGGTTTGTTGGGAATGTTGGTCATACTTCCGGTGTATTTACAGTGCAGGCATCGGGAGCTGACATTTGGGACACGGCGGATGCGTTTCATTATGTTTATCAGCCGATGAGTGGGAATGGACAGATTGTGGCAAGGGTGGCAAGGCTTGATCCGACCGATGGCTGGGCGAAGGCGGGGGTGATGATGCGTGAAACGTTGGCGGCTAATTCGCGTCATGCGCTGATGCTGATCTCGGACGGGAACGGGGCTAATTTCGAATGGCGTCAGGTTGCGGGCAGCATCAGTTATAATACGGCAGGCGTGTCCGTGACGGCACCGTTCTGGGTTAAGCTGGTCCGCAACGGTACTTTATTAACCGGGTATGAATCGAGCGATGGGCAGAATTGGCATTTGCGGGACAGCGCTACTTTGGCCATGACCAATTCGATTTACGTCGGGTTGGCAGTGGCTTCACATAATAATTCCGTCAAGACAACAGCCGCTTTTGATAATGTAAAAGTGAACCAGCAGCCGATATTAAATGTCATCAGCAACTTGATGGTGCAGTCAGGCGGGTTGATAACGTTCAGCGCAATCGCAACTGATCCGGATGTGCCAACGAATAAGCTAACGTTTAGCCTCGGCACAGGTGCTCCAACTGGGGCAAGTATCAACTCGACGAATGGCCTGTTTGCATGGCGGCCAAGCGATGCACAGATTGGCACAAATCAGGTTACAGTCACAGTTAGTGATGATGCGGTGCCCAGCTTGAGCGATTCCAGGAGCTTCTCGGTGTCCGTGCTGTCAAGGCCGATACTGCAATCGGCCCAAATGAGTTCGGGGCAATTGATGCTCTCATGGAGCACGGTTCCGGGACAGAGTTACCGGGTGGAATATAAAACGAATTTGACGGATGCTGCCTGGATTCCGTTGTCAGGGGATGTGACGGCCACAGGGAACAGTGCTACGAAAATTGATTCACCGGATTCGTTATCAAGCCGGTTCTACCATATCGTACTGATTCCGTGATAACTCAGTGATGCGGATAAATATCCATGCTGCGAAACTATAATAAACGAGGAAGCGGATAAACCGCTTCCAAGTTAGTTAATGAATCCGATAAATCCTGGCCTGAAACTATGATTCGCGGAGAGTGCCGAGGAGATAGCCAACCAGGCAGGCCGCAATGGCTGCGATAGTGACAGTCTTCCAAGGGTTGTCATGAACGTATTCATCAGTAGCCCGCGAAACGTTCCTGGCGGTTTCTCCCACTTTACCCTGCACGTTTTGCAACGTTTCAGAAGCCTTGGATTTTACCGGTTCAATATAATCTTTCGCTTTTGCATTCATGATTCAATATACGATGCAATTGCGCGTCCTCAACTGACTTGCAAAGATGTGGGGCCATTCACCCATTTGCATAATGGATTGGTTGTTCCACGTTAACAG
>JAQGPC010000230.1 GCA_028293285.1 Pedosphaera sp. | reverse complement strand
GACTGTTTGACCGCTGAACTCATCTTCATGACCTCCGCTTTTGGGTGTCATCGATTTTTGAGTCAACGAATCCTTTCGCCCCCTTCACCACCTCTCCTTTGGGTGTCGAAATTAATGAGTCAACAGGCACGCCGGATAGATGAAAGTAAAGGCTTGCGTGGACGACAGAGTCAATTAATGTTTACGGCGCTGGCGGCGGGGTAGCCAAGTGGTAAGGCACGGCTCTGCAAAAGCTGCATTCGTCGGTTCGATTCCGACCCTCGCCTCCACCTTTAGGCACTGTGTTTAAAGGGTTTTGGAAGGCACAAGGGGTCAACTGTCAGCAAAAGTGTCAGCAGAGAGACGCACTTTGGATTGCTCTTTAACAATCTGATTGCGCTCGCCCACTACACGCTGACGGGAACGGCCAAGTTTCCTCGATGATGAAAGTATATGAAAACTCATTATCGAAAATTCCGTCGAGGCAATGTCTGGTGGTGCCAGAACAACGATACAAAAAAGCAGGAGAGTTTAAGAACCAAAAACAAGACAGAGGCAATCCGCCTGTTAGACCTAAAAAACCAGCCGTACCTTTTCGCAGGGTATCATCTCCAAATGGCGCGTACACACTTGCTGGTTAGTGATGCGGAAAGTATCAACCGCACTTGGAAAGGCGTCATGGATGCCATTATAGGCACGAAAACAGGCAATACGAAAGTCCGCTGGGAGCGAGCCGCAGAGAGCAAGTCTTTCGACTCCATCCGCAATCTATCCGTTGTCAAAACCAAAGCCGATGATTTCCTTGGCGTATTAAACAGAGGCACAGTGTCAACCAACGTGTTTTTACGTCGAATTCATAATTTCGCATTCGACATGAACTGGCTGCTTTCACCTGTGATTGCAAAACGCGCTTGGCCCAAAGTCGAGTATGGTGAGAAACGTGCTATTACCCTTGAGGAGCACCAACGAATCATTTCGCGGGAAAAAAATCCTGAACGCAAAGCATTTTATGAGATGTGCTGGCATGTTGGCGGTTCACAGTCAGATATCGCCGCTGCGCCAAGCGGCGCAGAAGTGGGGAACGCCAGCAATAAAACCGTTTAATAAGATTACCCGCAATTATGCATTACTTATGGCAGGACCACCAACTCAAGCCCCACCTGACCAAAAGCTTCAAACTTTCACGCGATCCGAAGTTTTTGGAGAAGCTCACCGACGTGGTCGGTGTGTATCTAACGCCGCCGCAGAATGCGGTGGTTCTTTGTGTGGATGAGAAAAGCCAGATTCAGGCACTGGATCGAACCCAACCGGGACTGCCTCTCAAACCCGGCCGCTGCGGCACGTTCACCCACGACTATGAACGCCATGGAACCACGACCCTGTTTGCCGCATTGCATGTGCTGGAGGGGCGCGTCATTGGCCAGTGTTATCCACGACCTCGGCACCAGGAGTTCTTGAAATTTCTGCGTCGCCTGGATGAAGGGTTCCCCGGCGAGGTCACTTTGCACTTGATACTGGACAACTATGGGACTCATGGACATGAGCGGGTGAGGCACTGGCTGGCAAAACATCCGCGCTTTGTGCTGCACTTCATTCCGACGAGTTCAAGCTGGTTGAATTTGATTGAGCGCTGGTTTGCAGAATTAAGCCAGAAGGCTGGGCGTCGGGGAGTCTTTCACAGCGTCAAGGATTTACAGCAAGCCATTCGTGAGTTCACCGCCGCGTGGAACGCCAAACCCTCACCTTTCGTATGGACTGCCAGCGTGGAAAAAATCCTTGAAAAACTTGCCCGTTGCCAACACCGTCTGGAACAAATCCAACCCGGCTGCACAAAATCCAGAGGCAAAATCAAATGAGTAGTTAATTAAGGGACACTACACTAGATTGCTGGGCGGGGGTTCAGGAGGAAGAGGTTTGCTAACAGTGCCTGCATAACCACCCGTAGGCGAGGTGAACGGGCCTGACACACCAACGAAGATGCTGCGATCAGTTTGCGCAGCAGCAAAGGCAGCTTCGTAGCTGGCATAATTTCCTGTCCATCCCCTCACTTCAAAGGTGGCACTCCCGCTCGGATCTGTAGCCGTGCCGGTAACGAAATTACCGCCGTAAAAGCGTCCGGGTAACGCCGCGTTGAGGCCTCCCGTGGTTCCACTGGTATAACCCGCCCCACTGCGTCCGATGACGACCAACTGGGCTTCGGCGGAACCGAGCACGCCCCAGTAAAGCGCGACATGAAACGCCGTTGTGCCCCCGTCCATCATTGGTAAATACCAGGCCGGGTGCGAGCATTGGCGAACTTGATGCTACCCTGCGAAAAGGCGCTGGCACATAGGGAGACGACGGCTGTGCAGAGTAAAAGTTTTTTTCATAAAAGCTTAGGGTTTGAGCGTTGGAACTCCCGAATGCGTAACTTTGGAAGTGATATCACCTTAAAGTGTAGTCAGTAAGTAAAAAGGGCAGGCGCCTGCGCGATCAGCTAAAGCGCAAAGTTTTAAAACATGCGTTACTTTCGTTCGTGGAAGGCAAGCAAAAGGGATGGCCGAAACTGCCGGGCGGGAAGTGAGAGTCGGCACGGTGCTGCTCCTTATCGAATTACAACCAGCCAGCGGGAAGGGATTCAATCAACAAAAAAGCCAGCCCACCCGGGGCTGGCCCAAACCAACAACCCCCCTACAAAGGTTGTCAGGTTTATAAAAGCATCTGCCATGCCATTCTCATGGATGATTTGGGCCACGCGAACCGGGCTCTGCGCTTTTATCGTGCAGTTGAACAATAAATTGACAGATGAATTAGAAATCATTTGTCCCTGCGGGACCGTTGGGAACCGTTGCCGGTCAGCCTGGGAATACGGGGCAGCACGAACCATAGAGTGATAATGAAGGCGAACAGGGCCGTCGCGAGCCACGGAATAATAGTGCCGGGATAGATCACGTGACTGACAAGATAGAAATCGATGCAGATACCCAAGGCCAGTGGGGCCATGCTGGCCAGCAACAGGCGGCTGGCGAGGCGAATAAACCCGCTCGTAACTTCCAGTGGCCCGGTTTGCCGATGGTAGGCCGCCGGAGCCATAATGAGCGTGATGGCAATGGCGAGCAATGTGATCGCTACGAGGTGCAGATGTTGTTCGGACACGCTTAGTTTCTGCGAGAAACCCGGATTGAAGACGACGACCAATTGGAATCCAAATATGGCCTGGATGCCGGGCAATACCATGCGGCATTCCTCCAGCAGATACATAGCCGCCTTGGACAAGGGCAGGTCCTCCCGCTGGACTTCATTGGTCTTTGCCTCCTCAGCCATAATGCATTGCCATACAGAATTTAGAGAGAATGGAACGTTGCCGCCGCCTCAAATCCAAGCTCAACCATGGTGGCTGCCAAGTCAAATGTTCGCGCAAGTCAAAAATCATGATTATCCGCCTGGATATTGCTGCGCGTTGGGACGGGCATTCTCCAGAATGGGAAAGGGCTTGACTTGCAATATAACATATGTTATACGAATTGCCTGGGTTAAGAATGCTTGGCCCATACGGTCGGCGCAACGTGGGCTGTGGTTCTTTGACAATTCAAGCCGGAGGACGGAAGTCCGAGGGCGGAGGCCGGAAGAGACGCTGCCTGAAAGGCGGAAATCTGAACCCCGGAGCGTTACAAATGTTAAAATGTTACACTGTTACAAGTGGATGGGATGAATCAGAGCCTCCTGACGTCGGCTGCTATGGGAAAATGGAGCTGGTACGAGCTTGTGCGAGTTAGTGCGAATTCGAGCTGGAGGTCAGAGAATTGAAGACAGAAGCCGGCGATTCCGGGTTATTCCGCGTTAATCCGTGTTAATGGGGGTTAAAAAAATGAGGGCGGAAGACGGAAACCCTAAATTAGCCGCGAAAGGGCGCAAAGGGCGCAAAAAGGAAGATGAAATAGGCAGGTGTGAGTAGGTACGAGCTGGTACGACCTGGTGCGAGTTGCAATCAGAGGTCGAAAAGCGATGAGCAAGACCGAACTGGTTACTTAGGGATAGGTGATCCGGAAAAAGCGTTTGGGGATGGCGGCGTTGACTGGTGTGGAGTAGAGCAGGAGACCGTTGGAATCAGCGGTATTCGTGGCGAGGTTGGACCAGAGGAGCAGGTCGTCGGAGGTTTGGATAACGTAGGCGCGCGAGGCCAGGCCTTGCACGGAAAGCTGGATCGGGCCGTTGCCGTTGGTCTGGTTGATGGAGGTGATCTGGGGCGCGGGGAGGTTGGTGTAGGTGGCGCTGATAATTGTGTTGCTGCCGGGCATGGTGAATGACGTGGTAAGCGCGGTAGGGTTGCTGACGCCGGAGCCGATCCATTGGGCAAAGGCTTGGCCGGAAGCCGGTGGATTGGCGGTGAGGCTCAGGATGGAACCGGCACCGTAAGTGCCATTGCCGCTGCCTTGATTGACGGTGAGCTGATAGCTGCTGGCACCGTTGGTGCGCCAGTAACGCAAGAGTTGGCGAAGCGCGAGCGGCGGGTTGGCGGGCGCAGAACGGCCGAGTTGATCCTTATCATTGATGCCGTGGCAATTCGCGCAGGTGCGGACTTCGCCGGGGCGGAAAGTGATCCAGTAACGTTCTTTGACAATACTCAGGTTGTTATTAGTGCCAGTGAGTTGCCAAGTAACGGCGCGGCCCGCTGGAACAATGGTGGCCTGCGAACCATCAGACATCAGTTCAGTGCCGCCGAGAGGCGCATTGGGACGGCTGCTGGGAGGATTGAAGCTGGCGGTATCGTGCATTGGTGTGGCAAGGACGCGTCGGCCGGACGTGATATTCGTGGTGCCCAAGTTGTAGCCGCGCAGGTAATCAGCCTGGAGGAATTGGAGATGTGTAATGTCGTAATTGGTGTGATAGCCAGGGACTAGAGAATTGGTGCCGCCGGGGACGCCGAGATTAAAGGGTTGTTGTTTATCGCCAGCATCACGGGCGGTGACGTTGCGACTGATGACAAGCGCCAGATTGCGCGCCTTGAGATCTGCCTGAAATGTGGGCATGTCCACGTTCTCTTCGCTAAAGACTTGGGCTTCGATGTTTGCAACACCCGGGTTCCAAGGTGTCGGCACATGGCGTGAAACGACTTCGACCGGTTGCAATTCCCAAAGCGTGTTGTTGTTGGTGACGAGCGTAGTGCCGTCCCAATAGAGGGTATTGGCGGAAATGCCTGTAGTGACGGACTTGTTAGTGACCCAAGTCGCGCCGCTCTTAGTGAGCGTCATCAAACGGAAATGATATGCCGGAATGATATTGCTATCCGTGCCGAGATTGGAGTCGAGTGCAGTAACTGCCGCATAAGCCGCCACGAGAGCGCCGTCGGTCATCGGCAGCGGGTTGCGAAAGACTCCGCCTGCCGTTGCAGGGTTGCTGATCTTCGGCGTGATATAGCTGACGACCATTCCCGTGGGGTTAAGACTTGGCGGGCCAGTCAACGTGATGATTTGTCCGGCAGTGTGTGTGCCACCATTCGGGCTGAAATCCGGTGCGTCCACGCCGAAATAGGTGCCCGGCTGGCGTGGGTCCTCGGCAATTTGGAAAAAGTTATCCAAGTAATTTGTGTTGGCGCTGACGATGCCGGCCCCGGCGCGCGCGGCAGCTGTATTATTCGTTAACGCAACCAGATCTTGGTCAGCCCGGAAGGAAGTGTTTATAGACCTGTTCAATTCCTGCCGACCAACGTGATTGAGCAATTCCTCATTGCCACCGTCCTGTGACATCATCCACGGGAAAAATTGGTTGAAGGTGTTGCCGTTGATGTTAAGCGTGTTGAGGGTGTTGGTGTCGAAGTTGCGCGGCTCGGGAAATGTCTCAACGAGGTTGGTGAGAATGGAGGCACTGGGCGCTTCGGTAGAGAAATTCAGCGCACCATTTGTCGCACGACTCAAACGATCATCAGTGGAATTGCTGTCCACCACGAGATGATCCCAACGAGTAAGAATAAGCCGTCCGAAACTATCAACAAACGGGCCGAACGCGCCGCTGGGAACATGTTCGATGACGCGGAGATCGTTGGTGGTTGGGTCAAGGCTGTAGGTGCCCGATACCGATGGCGCACCCTTGTATTCCTCAAGTTGCGGATAGAGATGTGCCTGATCTTTGAACGGACGATCGCTCATGAAGATGATTCGCCCATCGGTAGCGTAGCACGGACTGACGTTATTGTAATTGGTCGGTTGATTTGGAACTTTGACGAAGGCCGGAACGACGTTTGAGTTTGCAACAACGGACGCGAGATTGGTGAGTTCGTAGAGTTGCCAGAAGAAAACATTGGTATCGCCCGAGAATCTTGGTGCGCCAACCACCATGCTGAAGAGGACCTTGCCGCCGCCCCAGTGGATATGTGGGTCGCGAACAGCGATACCATTGGTATGCTGTGCGCCACTGACTCCGAAGCCGGCGGCACGGGTGAGATTCAGTAACGTGCCGTTGGTATAGAGCAGCCATAAGTCACCGCCACGCCCCGCTCGTGCAGTATCGGAAGTTTGATTACCAAATAGAGTCACCACGGAACAGAAAGTATTGGAGACATTGCCATTATTCTCCCTGGGAATTGGCACTTGGGTGACGAAAACGATGGGATTGGTCAGTCCTGCGGTTCCCGTTGGCCCGGGAACAGCGCTGGCATTTGGAACCAGTTTGCCGATGCAAAATGTTGTCAGCAAACAGCCAATCGCAAAGTAAGCGCGACGGCGGAGAGCAGCTTCTTTAAACCCTGATATTAAAACCCTAGTTCCCTTCATCATTTATGCAAAAGCAGCTTAGGTGCCATTGTGGCGCATTGCGACGTTCTTATAAAAGAAAAACCCCGCGACGTTGAATCGCGGGGTTGAAATTGATCAGTGCTTAAAAATTAATGATGGCAACCGCAGCCGCTGCCGCAAGAGCCGGAATCCATTTCGCTTTCCTCGGGCACGTGACCAAGTTCGAAGGATTTGCTCACGTATTGAATGACTGACTGCTGCATCTTCTGCATGTCTTCCTGGGCATCGAGGAAACCACGGGCAACGGGATTGTTCAGGAAGGTCTCGCGCAATTGTTCGAAATCGGTAACTTCAGCGCCATCCAACGGCACGCCGGACTGTTGCTTCTGTTGCAGGGTCTGGCCTTTGACCATCAAGGCGTCGTATTGACCGCGAGCCTTGTCGTCAGCCATGAAGGTTTCAATGCGTTGGCGCATGGATTTTACCTCGGGTTGTTCGAGAATGGCCTGGCAAAGTTCCTTGGTCTTTTGAATTACAATGGTTTCTTCAGTTTGGGTTTGCATAATAATAATTGGTTCTTGCTGCCAGACGCTCGGGTTTTGCGCTTTCAACGCGTCAGCGACTCAATACACCACAACAATGCCATAAAATCAACTGATTGTTCGATACGAAATGGGGCGGAGGACATTACAAAAGATTCACATCATTTCACTGGTTGTAAGGTGCGATAGGTAGTATAGCTCATTAAAGCATTTATCAGCCAGGGAACTAAATCATTGTATGCGTTACCTAAAATTCTATTTTGCCTTTGCGATGATATCGCTTTTCGCAGCTTGTTCTTGTCCTGCGCAGACAAACACTTTAAATCAGGACCTCCTGGCTTATCTGCCTTTACGCGAAGATTTAAAAGATCACTCGATAGCCAAAAAACCGGTAAAGGTGATTGGAGCAGTGGAGGTGCAGGACGGTAGCGCTTACTTTGATGGGAACGAAAGTTGGCTGGATCTGCCGCACATCGATTTCGGAAATCATCCCTTTGCTGTTTCAATGTGGATACAGGCAACCGGCAAACATCCGATGTACGGTTTGCTGGCGCAAAAAGATGACGATGTTACAAATCATTGGCTTCACCTCATGCTGCGTGGCGGACGGCAACCGTATCTGGGATTCTATGTGAACGACGCAATTTCTCCACGGGACATCGCCTTCGGCACTTGGACACATCTCGTGTTTCAATACAATGGAACACAACAAGAAATTTGGGTTGATGGCCAGTTGCTCTGCACGCGCAAGACCGAGGCTTATGCGGGAACACGCGGGCCGACTGCCATTGGCAAAAGCCCGCAGTGGACGAATGTGCCTTCGAAGAATTTTGAAGGTTACATGCGGGACATCCGCATGTATGGCCGCGCATTGACCGTGAACGAAATCGCCCTGCTGCACACGCTGGAGAAAAATCCACTCCCTGCAAAAAACTTGGCTAACGGTAATTCAATTCAACCTGTTAACGAGGCGCTGTCCCCGAATGCATTGACTGAATCGGGAGTTCCCTTTTTATCAATCAATGGCGGCAAGCTGGTTATCACTGGCGAACCTGGGCGCATCTATGAGTTGCAGGCAACGTCGGATTTACTAAACGCCTGGCAACCTCTGGTAACGTTGACCAACCAAAATGGAGTGGTGGAATATACCGATACCGAAGCCCCGAAAGTGGCTCAACGTTTTTACCGGATTAAGCTGCAATAAATTTATTAAGCGAGCAGTTGTTTCACCACATTGCCGCTGACGTCGGTTAAGCGAAAATCACGGCCTTCGGAACGGTAAATGAGTTTGGTATGATCGATGCCAAAGCAACGCAACATAGTCGCGTGAAAGTCGTGAACATGAACGGGATCTTCCACGACGTTGTAAGCGAAGTCGTCGGTCTACCTGCACCGGGCAAAATTAAAATTTACTTTTATGGCGGTCAATCGAGATAGATTAAGGCTTCGTCCTCTGATTTCTGCAAACCATTTTGTGAGTTGGAGTAACTACATTTCCGATCCTTATTTGGAAGCCAGGCAACAGGGTTGACGCGGCAAGGGTTGAAACCAATACTTACACGAGTCCGATGCGACCGCATTGGGGTAGGAACCCACCATTGGAATAAATTGCAAACAACCGAATAGTAATTCATGGAGCTTTATTTTTTAAGACACGCAATTGCAGAGGACAGAACTCAATCGCATCTAAATGGCGACAAGGACCGCCAACTGACGCCGAAAGGCGAAAGGAAAATGGAGCGCGCAGCCAAAGGAATGAAGGCGATGGGGCTTTCTTTCGATCTTGTTTTATCCAGTCCGTATGTTCGCGCGAGGCAAACGGCAGAAATTGTTGTGCGCACATTTCATCTTCGATATGCGTTGCAGTTTTCTTCACACCTGAGGCCGGACGGAAATCCGAAAGAGTTAATTGAGGAGTTGAATGCCAGGCATCCTAAAAAGAAAAAGATTTTATTAGTCGGGCATGAACCGTATTTGAGCAGCATGATTTCGCTGCTGTCTTCGGGAGACAAAGGCATCTCCATTACCATGAAGAAAGCGGGCCTGTGCAAATTATCAGTGGACAAGCTGAATTATGGGCGATGCGCGACGATGGAATGGCTGTTGACTCCGCGACAACTGAAATGCCTCGGCTAGGATTCTGAAACGATGCGTTTGAATTTTTGAAGATGCCGTGAATAATCCAAAGTTCGGTGCGTCGAAAGTTGTGTGCGAATTGAGCCAAATAACGCCGGTCAAAGCAGCTCGTTGAGGAAACAGGCGGAAATAGAGAATCATTCAGGCGCCCGCGCCATCAACTTCGGGTTATCTCGTACCATCTCCAATCGCAAAGGTCCCCGGCGTTTGTTTGTGCCGCGCACTGGGATGATGTCTTCTGCGGTTGAGACTGAAATTCAAAGACCACGCGCTATTCTGCGTGTAGTGGCCAGATACGCTTAAATAGTCATTCCGTACTATTACCCAGAAGCCTCCGTATTTCCCCTAATTGCATCTGGTTCATAATCTTGCAATACTTTAGGTGTATGAAAAGTGCACTGGCTAAAGTCTCCCAAGCACGCAATTCCTGGTTCCCTTGTCTTTCGTTTTTTGAATCGCTGGCGCGCCTTAATGTGCTGCAATTGACTTAACCTCATTTGTTGTAATTTCCATACACCAACCCAAAAACCAAATCTATGTTAAACCTCGAGCTTTCAAAAAGTTTGTACTCCTCCCGGGGAGTGTTCACTGGCTGGCTTATTGCCGTTTTGGTGTGTTTTTCACTGGATTCAAAGGCTGCACCAAATGTAGCGAGCGTGGCGCCGACCAATAATCCCGCTTTGGATTCAAAACGACATTTTGCTCTGGGGATGATCGAAACCGGAAATAATGATCGTGAAGTGGGCCGGGCTGGTGAAATTAGCCGTTATCAAATTCATCCCCTAGTATGGAAAACATATTCAACCTCACGCGATTATCAAAATCCAGAAGTCTCGTTGCAAGTGGCACGGCAGCATTGGACTTACTTGGCAAACTATTTCAAACAGCAGACCCAGCATGAGCCTAGTGATTTTGACATGTATGTTTTGTGGAATACGACATATGGCTATTACGCCCGTAGAGGATTTAGTCGGCAGCGCCTTAATCCAATCGTGATCGACCGCGCGCAACGATTTGTAAATCTCGTCAACAGACAGAACAATTCTCAGTTCGTTGCCCGGAATTAACTTCCTCCAAGTCCAGGATAGGTCATCGTCTTGATGGCTTATTGCAGCCACAGTGTTATTCTTCTCTAGTGGACCAGGTTCAAGGTCCATATGACTTATGAATCGTC
Organism: Pedosphaera sp.; assembly: GCA_028293285.1. Classification (GTDB taxonomy): domain Bacteria; phylum Verrucomicrobiota; class Verrucomicrobiia; order Limisphaerales; family Pedosphaeraceae; genus Pedosphaera. Next base: position 13,136 of record JAQGPC010000230.1, on the reverse strand, counting down.
TGATCGCAAAACGAAGCGCTTTTTTATTGATTGCCATGCTGCTGTTGAAGGCGGTCCCGCTTCAGGCGGCGCAATCCGGTGATGATATTCTTGGAGTGTGGAACACAACTGATAACAAGAGCCAGGTGCAAATTTTTAAGGAGAAAAATAAATATTGCGCAAAAATAATTAGTTTGAAGGAGCCGAACTGGCCCGCTGATGACAAAGAGGGCATGGGCGGAAAATCCAAGAATGATCGCGGTAATCCTGATCTCAAATTGCGTAACCGACCAATTGTCGGAATGCAATTTATGAATGGGTTTGTTTCTGACGGAAAGAATCAGTGGGTAGGCGGAAAGATTTACGACCCGGAAGTTGGCAAAACCTATAAATGTAAATTGACGTTGGTGGACACGAATCATTTGGAAGTACGCGGGTATATTGGGATTTCACTTATCGGACGAACAGTAGTGTGGACGCGTTAATGTTTAGTAAGGGCAGTGTGGGAAATCTGGGATGCTTCCAATATACGAATACCTGTGCAGGGATTTTCAATCGAATTTATCAGGGCCAAAATAGTTGCCTTGCGGGTGACGGGACGCAGACGGGCGCGATTTGATGCAGGAAAGTTGATTTATCAAGGGCATTTCCAATTAGCGCCGTGCTTCGGAGCATAGGCATTAGTCAAAAAGTTGAAAGAATGGAGCCACAGTTTGCCAGTCACGATAGACCCATTCCATGGATTTTTGAACTATTACTTGAATTGCAGGAGTGGTATAGTCTGCCAAAATCATTCTCAGCGGTTGGTGTGCATGCCATTTCAGTTTAAGCTGAATTTAGGCCCGGATTTTTCGTCAGAAGAATGAGCACAGTTTAGTCATTTGGAATATAGTAAGCGTATCTGACGCGATGAAGAAGTTACCAGCTCATTGTTTTCTAGTAGCAACGTTGGTTGTCTGGCTCTTCGTTGGGCCGGTCTCTTCGCGGGCTGCACAAATCAACTTCAGCCAGGATATCCGGCCAATTCTTTCTGAGAACTGCTTTAAGTGTCACGGCCCGGATGATGCAGCACGCAAAAGCAAGCTGCGACTCGACCGGCGCGATGCCGCCCTCCAACCTGCGAAATCGGGCAAACGCGCAATTGTTCCCGGCAAGCCGACTGAAAGTGAACTCATCTCCCGGATCACGACGGACAATACGGACGATGTAATGCCGCCGTCCTCCACGCAAAAAAAACTTACCACGAAGCAAAGGGAATTGTTGCGGATGTGGATTGCTGCCGGTGCGGAATACCAGGAGCATTGGGCATTCGTTCCGCCGAAACGATCAGCATTACCTAAAGTTAAGCAAAAGAATTGGCCCATAAATGAGATTGATAACTTTGTTCTTGCCCGGTTGGAAAAAGAAGGGCTGGAGCCTTCGCCGCAAGCAGATCGCTACACGCTCGCACGGCGGGTTTATCTCGATTTGATTGGCCTCCCGCCTGATCCCGCCAGAGTGGATGCTTTTGTGAATGATAAATCACCGGATGCTTATGAGAAGCTGGTGGACGAATTGCTGGCCTCGAATCATTATGGCGAACGCTGGGCCAGGCGCTGGCTTGATCTTGCCCGCTATGCCGATACTAACGGCTATGAGAAGGACCGCCCCCGGTCAATGTGGCCGTATCGCGACTGGGTAATCAACGCGCTGAATGCGGACATGCCCTTTGATAAATTTACGGTTGAACAAATCGCTGGTGACATGTTGCCGAACGCCACGCCTGATCAAATCATCGCGACCGGTTTTCATCGCAATACCATGCTGAATGAGGAAGGCGGCATCGACCCGCAGGAATATCGTTTTTATTCAATGGTGGACCGCGTGCATGTGACCGCTACAACATGGCTGGGGCTTACGATGGCCTGTGCCCAATGTCACACGCATAAATACGATCCGATCAAGCATAGCGAGTATTATCAATTCATGGCCTTGCTCAACAACGCCGACGAGCCGACCTACTCCGTACCCAAGCCTGAGTTGGTTGCCAAACGAAAGTCGCTTCAGGAAAAAATCGGTGTGCTGGAAGCCGCGCTCGTGGACAAGTTCCCGGCAGAAGTGAATGTCGAATGGCTGACGCCTGGCTCAGCGGAATTCAGCTCGAAAAATGGTTCTGAGGCGGAGCTGCTCATTGATGGCTCGTTTCGTGTGAGCGGTAAAAACCCGGACAAGGAAACCTACACTGTCAAATTCGATACTTCGTTACGCCGCATTACTCACGTGCAGTTGGAAGCAATCCCCGACGAGAATGTTGGGAAGGGTGGCCCCGGACGAACCGACCACGGCAATTTTGTTTTGAGTGAAATCGAAATGGAAATTTCTGGTCACGATAACAAGGGTGAGCCACGCAAGTTGAAATTCGCGCAGGCGGAAGCTGATTTCTCGCAAGACAGCTATCCCGTCAGCAATGCGATTGACGGTAAGATCGATGCCGGAGGCTGGGCCATCTCGGGAAATAATATCCTCACACATCGCCGCGCAGTTTTCACACTGGCAGAACCCTTGGTGTTGGAAAAAGATTCTACGGTAACGGTGCGACTCATCCAGGAATACGGAAGTCAGCATACCCTTGGACGTTTTCGGCTGAGCATCGGTAATGCACTTTCGTCGTCGATTTCGGCAGAAAACGCCATAGGAAATCGCGACCGCAAATTTGCCAAGTGGATGGAGAAGGAATTGACTTCAGTGGTGAAGTGGCAGCGTTTGCGGCCCACCGAAGCAACCAGCAATGTCCCGGTGCTAACCATTCAAAATGATGACTCGGTTTTCGCACTCGGTGATTTCACAAAAAGCGATACATACAAATTGAAGTTTCGAAACCTTCCCGCCGACGTGCGGGCCATTCGACTTGAAGCGTTGCCCGACGACCGCTTGCCGAAACATGGGCCGGGCATCATTTCCTACGAAGGGCCGGAAGGAGATTTTTATCTTTCGAACATTAAGGTGTTGGTAGGAACTAAGTCGGTTTCGCTGAAAAATCCCACCGAAAGCCTGGCGAGTGGCGGCAACAATGCGGCCAAAGCCATTGACGGTGATCTGCAAAGTGGCTGGTCTATCAACGGTGGTCAGGGACGCGCTCAAAACGCAATATTTCAACTGGCAGAGCCATTGGGAAAAGTCGATGAATTGCAAATTGAACTTTCCTTTGAGCAATATTATGCAGCCGCTTTGGGAAGATTTCGCATCTCAGTCACCACTGAAGAGAATGCCAAGGCTTCGACCTTACCCGAGGAGGTTTACAACACTCTGGTTAAGTATCGAAGCGACGGCGGCGTGAAGTCGTTATTAACCTCCAACGAGGCGGCAGCGGACCGCGACATATTGTTGCGCCAATTTGTAAAGGTGTCGCCGATGCTTGCGAACGAACGCAGGGCAATCGAGCAGTTGCGCGCGGAGATGCCGGAATTGCCTTCGACTTTGGTGATGCGGGAGCGCCCACAAGGTTTCATCCGGGCAACGCACCGGTATGATCGCGGAGAATTCCTTAATCCAAAGGAATTGGTCGAACCCGGCATTCCCGAGGTCTTGCCGCAGTTGGCCAAAGACGCGCCGCGCAATCGGCTTGGCCTCGCCCAGTGGTTGGTTTCCCCACAAAATCCTCTCACTGCGCGCGTCATCATGAATCGGCATTGGGAAGCATTCTTTGGACGTGGCTTGGTTCACACCACGGAAAATTTTGGATTTCAGGGTGAACCCCCGTCGCATCCCGAATTGCTGGATTGGCTGGCCTTGGAATTCGTGAAGCAGGGCTGGTCACAGAAAAAAGTGTTCAAGCTCATCGTGATGAGTGCGACTTATCAGCAATCGAGTCGCGTTACACCCCAAATGATGGAACGTGATCCTCAAAATGTTTTGCTCGCAAGGGGCGCCCGTTCCCGCATAGAAGCCGAACTCGTCCGTGATTATGCGCTGACGGCCAGTGGATTGTTTTCAGGAAAGGTCGGTGGTCCTAGTGTTTATCCGCCACAACCGGCGGGCGTGTCCACAGACGGTTCCTTTGGTGCATTGGAGTGGAAAACGAGTGAAGGGCCGGATCGCTACCGGCGCGGACTGTATATATTTTCCAAAAGAACTGCCCCGTACGCGATGACCATGACCTTTGACGGCCCAAGCGGCGAAGCCTGTCTTGCACGACGAGACCGTTCCAACACGCCTTTGCAGGCGCTCACATTATTGAATGATGAAGTTTTCATGGAATGCGCGCAGGCGCTGGGGAAATCGGCGGTTGAACAAGGTGGTGAAGTGAATGCGAATATTGAGCGCGTCTTTCGTCGCTGTCTGGTGCGCCCACCAACTGACAGCGAGCGGAAGAAATTGGCTGGCTTTTATGAATCGCAATTAGACCGGTTTGCCAAAGGTGAGTTGAAGGCGGAAGAAATTGCGGGGAAGAACAAGAGCAAGCAGTTGAATGAACAAGCTGCGTGGACAATGGTGGCACGGGCTGTGTTGAACCTCGATGAGACAATAACGAAGAATTAACTGCATGCGACTCAAGTTATGAGCAAAATAAATTGTCACGATTATCTCTACGAGTGCAGCAGTCCCCGCGCAAACTCGCGTCGTTGGTTTCTCAAGCAATGCGGCCTTGGTTTGGGAAAGATTGCCGCTGCCTCATTGATGACCGATGCGTTTATCTCGCGCTCGCTGGCAGCTACAACTTCAACGGCCCAGGCATTGCAGCCACATCCCTCACATTTTCCAGCAAAGGCCAAGCGGGTCATTCACCTGTTCATGGCGGGTGCACCAAGCCAGTTGGATTTATTTGATTACAAGCCGGAGTTGAAAAAGCTTGAGGGACATCCTTTGCCGCCTTCGGTAATTGGCGGGCAACGTTATGCTTTCATCCGGCCCGATGCCAATGTGCTCGGGCCGCAATTCACTTTCGCGAAAAAAGGGCAATGCGGCGCGGAACTTTCCGAAATGCTGCCGCACCTCGCAGGTATTGTGGACGACATTTGTTTGATCAAGTCGATGAAGACCGATCAGTTCAATCACGCGCCCGCGCAGATTTTTCTGAACACCGGTTTTGCGCAACCAGGCCGGCCCAGCCTCGGTTCGTGGGCCATGTATGGCTTGGGAAATGAAACGCAGGATTTGCCGGCGTTTGTAGTGATGTCCACTGGAACCGGCATCAGCGGCGGTTCGGCCAATTGGTCAAGCGGCTTCATGCCTTCGGTTTACACTGGAGTGCGTTTGCGTAACCAAGGCGATCCAATTCTGGACGTTTCCAGTCCGAAGGGAATCGATTCCAAATTACAGCGCGATTCCCTGAACCTGATTGAACAGATGAATCGCGAGCATTTGGGAATTGTGGGCGATCCGGAGATTGAGACACGCATTGCGTCGTATGAAATGGCGTATCGGTTGCAAACATCCGCGCCCGAATTGATGGACTTGAAAAGCGAAAGCAAAGCCACGCTGGAAATGTATGGCTGCGATCCGGACAAGCCGAGTTTTGCCCGTGCGTGCTTGCTGGCGCGCCGGATGATCGAACGCGGAGTACGCTTTGTGAATATCTACAATGAAGGCTGGGATGCGCATTCGGATGTCCGTGGCAATTCGAAAAAGAATTGTGGTGATACCGATCAGGCTTCCGCGGCGCTCGTGAAGGATTTAAAGCAACGCGGATTGCTGGATGAGACGCTGGTCATTTGGGGCGGTGAATTTGGCCGGACACCAATGGTGCAGAACGGCGTCTTGGGCGCAAGTTTGGGACGCGACCATCATCCGCAGGCGTTCACGATGTGGATGGCCGGTGGCGGCATCAAGCCGGGCATTTCCTACGGGGCCACGGATGATCTGGGGTTTCACATCGCGGAAAATCCGGTCCATATTCATGATTTGCAAGCGACTATTCTCCACTGCCTCGGCTTCGATCACGAACGATTGACCTACACCCACCAAGGTCGCCAGTTCCGCCTGACGGATGTCCATGGACATGTAGTAAAGGAGATTCTGGCCTAAGCTGCCTCAAGGCTCGTGGCAATTCCTTAAGAAAAGCAATAAAGTCGCTTGATTCGAGCGCGGGAGAGCGCAAGATTAGCGGCTTGTATGTTAACGATTTCAGAAGTTGAAAAATCATTTGGCGGTCGGACGTTGTTTAAAGATGTGACGTTGCAGGTAAACCGCGAGGACCGCATTGGATTGGTCGGCCCGAACGGGGCAGGGAAGTCCACACTTTTTTCGCTGATCCTCCAAACTGAATCGCCCGACCATGGCCTCATTAACTTCCAGCGAAATATTACCGTCGGCTTTTTGCCGCAGGAAAGCGCACCGGCCGGCGAAGAGACCGTGTTGGAATTGGCGACGGCCATTACGCCCGAAGTGGTGGATTTGCAAAAAAAGCTGAAAGCCTGGGAGTCGGAGCATCCTACGGAATTGGATCATCACGATGACATCCACGCTCGGTTCGATGAATTGGGCGGGTATCAACTTGAAGCCAAGGCGAAGCAGATTCTTTCGGGCTTGAGTTTTCGCGAAAGTGATTTCAATCGTCCGGCCAAGGAGATGAGTGGCGGTTGGGTGATGCGCGCGCATCTGGCGCGGTTGCTAGTGCAGGAGCCGGATTTGTTGATGCTGGACGAACCGACGAACCATCTCGACCTCGAAGCGCTACTTTGGTTCCAAGAATATTTGAAAGCGTATCCCGGCGCGATCCTGATGATTTCGCATGATCGTGAATTTTTAAATCATCTGGTGGATAGTATCATTGAGATACGGCAATCGAAGATTTTTCGTTATCGCGGCAATTACGAAGATTATCTGGTGCAACGCGCGGCGGCCGAGGAACAGTTGGTGGCGGCATATAAGAATCAACAGCGGGAAATCGCTCATTTGATGGAATTCGTGAATCGTTTCCGCGCAAAGAATACCAAGGCGGCGCAGGCGCAAAGCAAGTTGAAGCAGATCGAGCGCATGGAAAAAATCGAAGCGCCAGTGAGTGATGATAAGAAAATCAATTTCAGCTTTCCCCAGCCCCAACGAAGTGGTTTAAAAGTTATTACGCTCAAAGACATTCATCATGCCTACGGAACGAATGTGGTCTATGAAGGCATTGATTTCCTGGCAGAGCGGGATCAACGAACTGTGTTAGTCGGCCCGAATGGCGCGGGCAAATCGACCTTGCTCAAGATTTTGGCCGGGGTAATGCCAGTCCAGAGGGGTAGCCGGGAACTGGGGCACAACGCGAAGGAAGGCTATTATTCACAATATCGCGTCGAGATGCTGCAACCGAGCCGAACCGTTTTGGAGGAGGCGTTGGACACACCGCAACGAATCACCGAACAATTCGTGCGTACTGTGCTGGGTTGCTTTCTATTTCGTGGTGATGATGTATTCAAAAAGGTAAGCGTATTGAGCGGTGGTGAAAAAAGCCGTCTGGCGTTGGTGAAATTGCTGTTGGATCCGCCCAATCTGTTGCTCATGGATGAACCGACCACGCATTTGGACATGCCGAGTATTGATGCGTTGGTCGGTGCGCTGAAGCAATTTGCCGGGACGCTGATCTTTATCAGTCACGATGTTTATTTCATTCGCGCGCTTGCTAATCACGTGGTGCATGTGAATGCGGGCAAACTGACGCATTACTCCGGCGATTATCAATATTACCTTGATAAGACCAAGGCCACCTCGGCACGTGAAGCATTGACTGCGGGCGCAAAGGCGGAAGTTGTACGCCCGAATCCCGTGGAAAAAACCGCTGCCAAGACCAAGGAACAAAAACGCCACGAAGCTGAGCAGCGTCAGGGACGGTCACGCGCGAAGAAGGATCAGCAGCAATTGGTGCATAATCTGGAAAAGGAAATTGAAGGCTTGGAAGAAAAGCAGGCCGGGTTGACCGCTGAACTGGAGAAACCGGAGACGTACCAGCAGCCGGGCCGGGCCATGGAGATCAATCGTGAGCTCATCTATGTCCAGGAACGGATGGCTGAATTGACTCCTGAATGGGAAGCGGCAGCGGTGAAACTGGGGACGATGGAGTAAGGACAGAGCCTATTAAGGTTTGGCCATCCAGAAGGTGACAACCTCTTTCCACCAATCGGGAGACTGCGCCTGCAGTTCGTTGTGTCCGGCGCGAGGCGCTTCCCATAGTTTTTTTGGACCGTTATAATCCTCGTAAAGTTTCCGTCCGAATCGACTAGGAACCACATCGTCTCGACCGCCCAGAAGAACACCCAGTCGCCCATGATAATTTTGGAGGTGGGTTGCTGAAGGGAATTTATCCCAGAGCATCCACTTTACGGGAAAAATTGGCATGTGGTATTGGGCGACATCCGTCATGTTGTTGTAAGGTGCAATCAGCAATAGACTCCGAATGTCATGCGGGAAAGCTCCGGCGAGATACGCAGCGATACCAGTTCCCAAGGACTCGCCGATGAGCGAGATGGGACCTTGTTTATTGAGAAGACCAATTGCTTCATCGGCAGATTGATACAAACTTTCCTCAGTAGGTGCTCCGGGGCGCGCGCCGTATCCGGGGAATTCTAAAATGTAAATATCGAAAGTTCCGGCGGCCTGCAGCCCATCCGCGTAATCCATCCGATGCAAGGCGCAACCCGCATTCCCATGCACAATCAGAATTTGCTCATGAGGGTGATTCGTGCTGCTGAGTTGCTTCCAGCCGATGATCTGCCCGGAAGGATTTTGCCAGGGTAGAAAACCATGATTTTCAGCTATCTTTACGGATTCGTCCTGAGAGAATTTGTCGGGATGATACAGCAAACGGCGCTGAACTAAAAAAATTACAATGAGCAGGGCCAGATAAAGCCCAACTAGAATCTTTATCCACCGAATCACTCTCCAACCCCATTTGGATTTCAACATTATCGATCTCCTGCAAATCTAATTAGAAACATACTCAATCAAAAAACAACAGTCTATGCATGCTTCTCAAGCAAGCATTGAATTCCAATCTTAAGGCAAATACGACATTGTTGCATCTGGCGAAAGGTTCGCTTAAATAATGGCGACCCAAACGTCAAAGTATACTTTATGACCAAACTAACCCGCCGCCAATTCATAAGTAAATCAACCGTAGCCACGATGGCAGCACCCGCTATTGGTGGATTATTACTTTCCAAAACCGCTGCTTCAGCACGGGCGGGAGTGGTAGGGCCAAATGATAAGATTCGGCTGGCAGTCGTTGGCGCTGGAGGCCGGGGAAGAGACGTATTGGGAGTGTTCCTTTCCAATGCGGAAGTGGATTGTCCTGTCATCTGTGACGTGGATGACGCGATGAGTGCGCAAGGCGCGGCTCTGGTGGAAAAGCAGCGGGGACATCGCCCGGAAACGGTGAGAGATTTTCGCCGGGTCATTGAACGAAAAGATGTGGACGCAGTGCTGGTGGCAACTCCGGATCATTGGCATGCATTGCCGACAGTTTATGCGTGCCAGGCAGGCATGGATGTCTATGTGGAAAAGCCTTTGGCGACGAACATTGATGAAGGGAGCGCGATGTTGGAGGCGGCGAAGCGGCATCATCGCGTGGTTCAGATGGGGACGCAGTGGCGCAGCGGATCGCATTACAAGGAGGCAGTGGAGTTTGTGCAGTCGGGCAAGCTGGGAAAGATCAGCATCGTTCGTGGTTGGACATATCTCGATTGGCTGGGCGGCGTGGGCAATCCGCCGGATGCAGCCTGCCCCGCCACGGTGGATTATGACATGTGGCTGGGACCGGCGCCGAAGCGGCCTTTCAACCCAAACCGGTTTCATTTCAACTTCCGCTGGTTTTGGGATTACGCCGGTGGCTTGATGACAGATTGGGGCGTGCATTTGATTAACATAATGCTTTGGGCAATGGGTCCTGAGCAGCCTAAAACAATTTATTCGACCGGCGGAAAATTCGCCTTAACCGACAACTCAGAACCGCCCGACACACAGGTGACCGTGTACGAATTTCCGAAGTACACGATGATTTGGGAACACAAAGTGGGAAATAATAACGGCCTGAACGGGCATCCCTGGGGCATATTGTTTACCGGCACGGAAGGAACCTTGATGCTGACCGATTCCGGTTGGGAAATCATTCCGGAGCGAAAAAAGAAAAGTCTGGAAGCATCCCAGCATAAACCCGGCACTGATGAGCGATATCCCCATGTTCGCAATTTCTTGGATTGCATGAAGAGCCGTCAGCAGCCGGTGGAGAATTTAGAAGTCGGCCATTTCGTCAGTTCGGTTGCTCATCTGGGAAATATTTCACTCCGCACCGGAGAAAAACTCGTTTGGGATGGCAAAAATGAGCGGATAGTGAACAGCAAAAAAGCCGACCATCTCGTAGGTGTGGCGTATCGGAAGCCATGGTCGCTGCCGTACCGGCGCAGGACTTAAGTTTTACTCATCACCGCCTCAAAGCCGCTCGGCAATATATTTCTCCAACTTGATGGCATCAGCGTTGAAGAGACGAATGCCTTCGGCGGTTTTTTCTGTCGCCATGGCATCTTCGTTGAGCATCCAGTGGAATTTCTTTTCGTCCAGTTCGAGCTTGGTGAGATTGCTTTCCTTGGCCATCGCCGGGCTGAGTTTGCGTTCGACCGGTGCAGTGCTCTTTTTCAATTCAGCGAGCAAACTCGGGCTGATGGTCAGCAGGTCGCAACCGGCAAGTTCAAGGATTTCACCCACGTTGCGGAAACTGGCGCCCATCACTTCAGTCTGGTAACCAAATTTTTTGTAGTAGGCGTAAATTTCACGGACGGATTGCACGCCGGGATCTTCAGCCGGGGTGTAATCCTTGCCGGTTTTGGCCTTATACCAATCCAAAATGCGGCCCACAAAAGGCGAGATCAACCTGGCGTTGGCTTCGGCGCAGGCGGCGGCTTGGACCAGAGAGAACAACAAAGTCATATTGCAGTTAATTCCCTCTTTTTGTAGAATTTCAGCAGCGCGAATGCCTTCCCAAGTAGAAGCAATCTTAATGAGGATGCGTTCCTTACCGATGCCCTTCTTTTGATAGAGAGAAATAAACCGGTGAGCTTTATTGACCAAACCTTCCGTATCAAATGAAAGGCTGGCATCGGTTTCAGTGGAGACACGTCCCGGAACAATCTTCAAAATTTCCGTGCCAAAGGAAACCAGGATGTCATCCATGATTTGTTCAACCAGAGCTTTGCCGGTAAGATTGGAGGATTTGTTGGCCGCAATTACTTCGTCAAGGATATGCTTATAGGCCGGCATCTGGGCTGCCTTTAGAATGAGCGAGGGATTAGTAGTGGCATCCTGCGGGGCAAACTCTTTAATTGAATCAAAGTCGCCCGTGTCAGCGACCACCTTGGTAAACTTTTTGAGTTGATCCAGCTGGCTGAGAGATTGAGTGGCCTGGGTTTGGTCGAGTTGTGCGGTTGGGCTCATAATTCAAAGAGGTAATCAAACCTTATAAAATAAAATGTCTCATGTCGATGCCCAAAGCAATTAACTTTTGGCACCCCATGAGACAATGCGGGACTACGGGCGCGGTTATCGATTGCCAGAAGTGACAGGTTCCTTTTGTGGAACACCTTCAATGAAATAATAGGGAGCCATGTGTGGCTTGGACTTGGAAGGCTTGCGTCCTTCCTTGGGCCATGTGTAATGGCAATCCATGCAATAGAATTCCTTTTCAATAAGCCCCAGACCAGCGGCAACCGCTCCAAAGATATTTGGCAAAACAGATTTGCGCGCATACTGGGGATACTCAATCCGCGACGAATCGCATTCGGGACAACGCACAGCATCGCGCAGCAAGCCGTCCGCTCTATCCCATTCATGAATGAGCTGGCACGCCTTTTCATAATCGCGGGCAGGAACTTTCACACGCACTCCTGCCAGGGGCTTGCCAACGAACCAAAACTTTTCCATTGAGGATTCGTCGTGAACTTCCGCGGGAATATGTGCTTCCTCCAAACGCTGTTTGATTGGTCCGGCTTTGGACCGTTCATTAAACGTGGCTACGATAATGGTATCCATGTAACAAAATAATCCTTCATGTCGCAAAATCAATGGCGACAATGACTTCACGGGCGGGGTAAACACCTAGTACGAACAAATAGAATTGTCTGATTCAGGGAGGAGTGGGAGGTGCTGGTGGAGCAGGGGACGGGGGAATGTTTATTTGTTGCCCACGTTGGAGGACATTAAAATCAACTGTTGGATTCGCGTTGAATATCGCCGTTGAGGAAACTCCGTAGCGATTTGCTATCTGATCAACCGTTTCGCCGGGCCGATAGGAATAAACTTGGGAGGGGCTCAGACCGGGCGGTTGCGGTGGAAGCTGTGGCACGGCAGCAGTCAAACCCAGGGCGCGATCCCGGGCGCTCTTTTGCTCCTGATTGACCGCTGCCAATTGCGCTGCTTTTTCATCCGGCGTAAGGGTGGCATCGTTTTGAATACGCTGCTGTTCCTGGGCCACGGCTTGATTGATTTGATAGACCGTCTGAACGGCTTGTGACGGTGCGCCTGCCTGTTGCGCTGCCGTTACGGCCTCGCGCAAGGCAGAATCCCTGGCGAGTTGGTATTCGCGGTAGCGATCTGGCCCGAGGGCAAGTCGTAGCGCGTCATCCCGTTGCTTTTGCAGCATGGCGCGTTGCTGCACACTGGTTGCATCAACGCCGGTATAATTGAGTTGAAGCTGTTGGTCTATGGGATCGAGTGCGCGGAAAAGATTGCGAAATTCATCCGGTGAAAGTTCGAATCCCCGCAAGTCTTTCCTGAGCGCAGATGCGTTTGAAGAATAGCGCAGGAGAAATTCTTCAAGCTGTGGCGGCGTCAATACCTTGGCAAGTTCCTCGCGGGTTTGCTGGCGCATGCGGGCGACTTCGATTGGATCCTGCTCCTTGCCATCTTTGCGCAATGATTCCAGGTAGGCAGCGCCCCGCTGCTGCGAACGTGCGCTGATCTCTTGGACGGCTTGTTTAGTTTCTGGCGAAAGCTCACCCAGCACCGGGCCTGTAAGTGCAGCCATCGTGCGAGGTGCCTGATTGGTTTCCGGGGTGTCCCAATTCGATCCGAGCAAAGTCGCGAGTAATGCGCGCCGTTCCGTCTCCAGTGCCTGGACTTTGGCTGCGGCTGCGGCGTCAGTATTAGGGTCCGGTTCCGCGCGCCACCATTGCTGCTCCGCGGTGACTACATCATTTGAGCGCTTTTTGGCG
>JAQGPC010000200.1 GCA_028293285.1 Pedosphaera sp. | reverse complement strand
CTGTTTGACCGCTGAACTCATCTTCATGACCTCCGCTTTTGGGTGTCATCGATTTTTGAGTCAACGAATCCTTTCGCCCCCTTCACCACCTCTCCTTTGGGTGTCGAAATTAATGAGTCAACAGGATGGAAAACCAAACCACGTTTTGATCTCGCTCCTCCCGGAGCATTCTGGTATCGTGGGGCTGCTCTTTCCTGACCTGGTTAATTCGTTTTGATCTCGCTCCTCCCGGAGCATTCTGGTATCATGCGCTTGGTCACCTACCTCATGCAGGGGCCGTTTTGATCTCGCTCCTCCCGGAGCATTCTGGTATCCCAGTGCGCGCCGTTTTGGGGCGTTGATTCCTGTTTTGATCTCGCTCCTCCCGGAGCATTCTGGTATCAGTAAAGCCGAACCTGCTTGAACAGAGCAGGTTCGGCCTACCAGACCTTCACGAATTCCTTCAATTCTGCCACACGCCGAATGCTCTTCACACACGCAGTAATCACAATTTGCGCATCCCAAGTCGATTCCTCCATTGGAAAAAGCCGGATATCCCCAGGAATGCCTTTAGCCACCCGCTGCATATAGCGGATGATCCTTTCGCATTCATGGGGTTCTCCGTTGAACAAATAGATGCTGTATTGCACCCGCGTGCCGCCAACCCGCTCAAACTCTTTGCGGAGAAAAGTCTGGTGCTTCTGCTCCGGCGTGTCATATGCAAGCATCACGAGCATGGAGCAGGAAAGGTTGGAAAGCTTCTTTGCTGTCGAGCGAGCGCACAAATGATTCCACCATCAACCGGATGATGGAGCGCAGCTTAAATTTATTCTCGCGATACGAAAACGGAGCTTCCAGCATTTCAGCGAAGTGGCCGGCCATTCGCCTGGGCTCCTGCAAATCGTTCAGGTGACGAACCACCGTTAATTCCACAGTGCAGCGGAGCGGTTCGATTAAATCACATACGAGGCTGGGCCGCCTGCGCCGCAGTTTGTGAATGATGCCCACCGTGGGATCAAGGCCGGAAGCAAGGCACTGCCACTCGATTGCGTGATAAAGAAAACCGTAACCGTAATTAAGCGCTGCGTTGATGGGATGCTTCGGCTTGCGGTGTTCGCGTTCGAAAAGATCAGTTGCCAATGCCGCAAAATAACGCGGCCAGAAGAACCGGGCGTAACTGGCTTCAAGTCGTAAGATACGGTTGAATGAGTTTTCCCTGAGTTGCGGTTTGTCCGCCAATCGCGGATCAAAGGTATGAAGCATTTGGTGTTGGTTGCAAACTTTGGTCCAAAGCAGCCCACTAGCGAGTTGCGTGGCCCGTTGCGGCGAGAGGCGGCACAGTTTCCAAAGCGCGTCCGGATTCACATAACGCGCTTTCGGCATAAGCGAGAATGTACGCCATTTCTTTTGCTGCTTGTCCCATCGGGCCATCACCACCGGGCATTGCGTGGCGAGCAATTCCAAAGCCGTCTGCGACCATTGGCTCGCGGCGGAGAGACATTGCACACTACCAAGAGATTCGATGGCGAGCTTGCGGTGGCCGGAAATCAACTTTCCATCCGTAACGTGCAAGTTTTGCTCTTCACTTAGCAGAATCAGGTGGTTGATCATTGCTTCTCGTCAAGCGGAGTAAAAAGGCCATGACCTCATCGCTACCCGGCTGCTTTTGAAACGCCTTACATAGCCATTCTTCATCCGCCGAAAGCTGTTTGCCTTCCTTTCGATCCTTTTCAGAAAATGGTTTCACCTGCTTTCGTTCTGCCAATTGCATTTCTACCTGTCCACTCGCGTTTATGGCTGTGATTCGATACCAAAGTTTCCGATAGGGTGCTTGTTCTGGGGTACAAATTTTCGTGTCTTGTGTCAGCGGCACTCGCAAAAGATCGCCCTTGGCAAACCGGCTGATGTCTTTGCCATTTGCATCAGTGAGCCGTTTGGCGTGAGGTGGCAACTTTGTATATATAGAGCGGAGGGAACGCCATGGCGTTTGCGGTTTGATTGGCTGCACTGATTGAACTGAAGCCAAACCAATGGTGTTGGCTTTTGTCTGTTTTTCCTGGTCATTTTGCCATTTTTGGATTGCTTTGGCGTGTATGGCGGAAATCTTTTCCCGCTCCCGGATAAGGGCTTGGAGTTCTTTTACCAGTCCTAGCTCACGCAATTCTTCATCGGTTAAACGTCGTTCCCACGTCAACTGCTGGCCGGTACTTTTCAGCACTCGCTGCCGCAAGTTTGCCAGTCCGCGTGGATGGGGGATGAGCCGCCGGTGATATTCCAATTCAACCCTACCGTCTCTGGTCGTTTTTTCCGCAACCCAGATTTCCGCTCGCACAAAACTTTCCTTGGCGAGTTTGAAGCCAATGGTTTCCCCTTTATGGTTTCGGTGTGGGATGACGGCCATCGGGGTCATTTGCTTTGCAGTGCCACTCACGCCTAGAATGGGGGTGCCATCTTTGCACGTGAGTGAACCGGGCTCGCTATGTCCTGCCAGAGCATTTTGCAGCCGCAAGTCGGAAACTTCAACGGGTGTAATCCTGGAGTCTTTAAGCAGAAGCCGAAGCGATTTATAGTTGATTTTTTTCTTCTCGAAATTGCCCCACCACTTATTGAAGGCATCTTCGCTGATTATCTTGGGTGATGGAATTTCAAGCGTCTCAAACAGAGCTTTAGCATCACTTTGGGTGAACCATTGTGCTTGTACGCCATTCCACCATTCCACAAACCGACTGGACGGAAGCTGCTTTTCGTCAATCCCTGCGTCGCGTAGCAATCGCAATAATCCTTCCTCGTTTTGGCTTTTCTTCATGGCGAGTTTGTCCAACGGATCACGCGCCCACATACACCCTTCGTTGTCTGGCAGACTATAGATAGTTTGATCGTAGCGCTGTTTTTTGCTCCTGATCGCCCGGCGTTCTTCAACCAAGCACTGATCCTTGGTGGCATTCTCAAAAGAGTTCAAGTCCGGCCCAAGACCTGGTAGTGCTCGCATGATGATGTTGCCGCTCTTCTTTTCACCAGCATGGAAAAAGACGCCTCCGCAATGTGACAATTGCATTCCCTTACCGGGTGGAATGTGGGAAATGACGGCCGCGTCCCAAAGATGATGCCGCAAGTTACTACGATTCTTGTTCGGCAGGTTTTCGTTCCACGATGCGCGACAAACGGATGTTTGATAGCCGGTGGGCGTGCCGATTTTCTGACGCACCTTCGCGTCATCGCCAAAAACACCCAGCCAGCGAGCCGCTTCCTCGCGGAGTTGTCGGGCAAGTTGCGCCATGCGCGTCATGTTATCCCATTCGGGGCAAGATGATTCCTGGCGCAGCACCAATTCACGCTTTCGTTTATTCCATCCCATCTTCTGAACGCGGGCGACGAGTGCTTGCCATTCTGCTGAGTTCTGCTTGCCGCCGAAAGCTTCGGAAGGCGTCTGATTTCCTTTGCGCTTGTTATTTGTTGTTTCATGCGTAAGCACCAAGTTCACCATTTCGCTGATGCCGCCGCGCGATTCGGGAAAAATGTGATCAATCTGCAGTTTGCGACTCAACGGGTCATCGCCGAGAGAATCGCCGGTGTAAGGACAAATCGCCTCGTCCCGGCTGCCGCCTTGCTGGTCGTAAAGGAGGACGCGTTTGCGGACTTCGGAGTCTTGTTGCTGGTCGTGGATGCCAAATTTTTCAAACAGCTCGTCTTTAAATTTACGACGGCGCTTTTGTTCGTCCTGAATTTCCTTGGCCTGATCCAGGTTGCGCGGCATATCGCCGACCGTTTCAATGATGACGTAATCAGGAGTTTTTTTGCCATCCAGCTTGGCGAGCACTTCAGGAAGCATGAATATCCTGTGGAGTTTGCCTGGCACGGCGGGTTCTTCGTTTGACTTCGCATTTTTTCGCCGCCGCCCCAAAAGAAACTCAACTTGCGGATAGGTGCCGAAGCCGGCGGCGGCGGCTTGGCGCAACGTATAAAAACTATGTCCGTCGAATTGTTTCTCTTTCAGATTGCGGCTGATCATTTCCGCTTGGTAGCCGTCTTTGATTGCGTGCTTAAAAAGTCCTTCAGCGCTCTTTCCACAAAGGGAAGCACGGGCGTTTAGAACAGAGATCTTGGGGCGTAACAAATCGCCAAGCTGTTCGAAAAAATCTTTATTGTGCGAAACTCTATCGCTGGCCAATTCTGTTTCGTCTTTCGAGTCAAATTTGTTTGTGAATTCTTCGCGGAAGCAGCCAAACTTACGCCGTTCTTGTTTTTGTCCGCCTTTGACTTTGTTGGCTTCGACAGCGCAGATATCCTCGGCCAACACCTCATCCAGCAGCCATTTCATCAAATCTGCATTGGCAAGCAGGCGTGTGCCAGCCTTTGACACAAAGGAACGCGTAGCAAGGAATTCCAGCAATTTGAACCGGCGTATGTGGGGATTGCTGTTGGAATCGCATTTTGGAGCAGCACCGCCGAAGAGATGAATTGCCACCGGGCATCGGTTCACCTTGCGCTCAGCCAAAGCCCCCGGTTTTTTTCGATGGTAGTAGAGAATCGGCTTGAGTTTAATCAAAGCCGCAGACAATCGCGTTTCGCCGCCAAAAAGATCGGGATGGTTGCCACAGATTTTCTCCATGTGCTCCCAAATCAAGCTGCGGGGGAAATTATGCTTTCGGGCGGGGATACGGAGATTGTTTTTGCCTTGCGCGAAATGCTTTTCCAATGCAGCTTCGATCCCTTGCTTGTGCCGTTCAATGGCTGCATTCAGTGCGTTTCTAAAAGACATCAATTGTTTCTCATTCCATCCGCAATCGGAAACGGTATGGAGAAATTCATCTGCATCCGTTTGCGAACAATACGCTGCCTTTGCCCAAGCCGTGGCAACATCAGCTTTCAATTCATCGCCCCACGGAAACGAATCTCCGTCCGTTTCGTGATAATCGTAGCCGCGGTGCTTGATGATGTGACGCAAGCAGACAACCAAGGCTTCTTTGCTGGCTAACTTGGAACGCACGGCGCGGAGGCGAAGTTTGAATGGGCCATCTTCATTCTCTTCATCTTTAATTTCTGTCCAAGGCAAATCAAACTCTGCACAAAACTGTTTAAGCAGGACTTCGCGGTGTTGCTCGCTTTGTCGGCATCGCCGCCCACCGCGCAACAAACGTCGGCCTTTCAAGGGTGCCGCTTCCGGCGTGTTGAAAAGAAATGTCCGCGCATAAACATGATTGCGTCCTTTTCGCAACCAGATGCCAATTCCTTCGATGCCGATATCAATGCCAAGCACGATGGCAGTTTTGTAAAACGGGTCGTTTACCCAATCGTAAGGGGCCAATGTCGAACCGGGAGCGGGATTAAGTTTATATTCCATAATTGACAGATAAACAGGAGTTCGTTCTTATTGTGCCGAGATCAAAACCTGCGGGTCAGCGGTTCGCAAGAATCGGTCGGCTAGAGAGCGTAAGTCGCAAGACGAGCCTGACATAAACCGCAACTCTTGCACGGGGGCGGGCGCAAGCCTTAGCCCCATTTTTATTTCCGAAGGTTCCGACGAGAAACCATTGAACAGAAATTTGTGGTTCCGCCGTTCGGCTTCGCCGATTGCCCTTTTGCCATGGTCGAAGACCCAGATGTGCGGTGGTTTGTGCGCTACGGGATTTTTCATATGCCGGTTATTCGAAAAATTGGGTGCTTCGGCCATGATTCTAACGGGTTTTCTGAGCTAAGCAAAGGAAGCAATCATGTTTTGTTCTGGCACCTTCTCCACAGCCAAGTTTAAACAGGACACTGCTTTAGTATATATACGTATCGAAAAGGGTGACTCTTTCAAAAATTATAAAAAAAGTTTTCCTTCATCAGCCCCACTTTGGATCGATTAGCTCGGAGCTTCCTCAAAGTATTGTTATTGTATCGAGTGTTATTTCACGGTGGAGACGTGAGGCTGAAGTTTACACTATTTGGCTGTCTCGGATTGCACGGCTCTAAGTGCACGCATTAACTTGGCTGATTCCTTGACCGGATCAGTTCCACAGGCTTGGCATAACCAAAAGAATTCGACCATATCTAAGCGACGTTCTCCCAACTCAAGTCGACCTATAAAACTGTGCTCTCTTTCTAGTTTGTCGGCCAGTTGACGCTGTGTGAGTCCGGCCTTGGTGCGCAAAGCCACAATCAATTTGTGAACACATTCGCTTTGCTGAGAATGAATGGTTTTATTCATGCCCGCATGTTGCGGGCGCTATTCGCTTGCTTCCAAAATGCGGGCAGACATAATATCCTGGGAATGCGATTTCCGTTGGGGGACTCGCCAATTCAATAGTATATGAGGCAGCGCAACGAATCCTTTGCAGAACTTTTAACAAAATTGCCCTGGCAAGTGAGCATTTTGTTGGGCGTGTTCACTTTTGTCGGCCTGCGCTGGATACTTCCGGATTGGTGGGGTGAAGCGAAGTCATTTGCACCGATTAAAAATGTAATCACCAACTTAGCTCCTTTTGCTGCTTTATTTTTTGGAGCTACTGCCTGCCTCTCCTTTTGGTTCAGAAATAGACGGAATGCGCTGGTTGACCAACAGGCCAGCCTGGAAACCTTGCGGGAAACGACATGGAAAGATTTTGAGTATTTGGTTGCTGAAGCTTATCGCCGCCAAGGGTACCAGGTCACTTATTCGCTTGGAAAAGGGGCGGATGGGGGAGTGGATTTGATAATATGCAAAGCAGGTCGAACTTCACTCGTCCAATGCAAGCAATGGAAAACGTTCTCCGTGGGTGCGCCTGTGATTCGTGAACAGTTTGGAATCATGACTGCTGAAAAAGCTGATGAGGCGATCATTGTGACTTCTGGCAAATTCACTGCCGAGGCGGAGAGTTTTGCTCTAGGTAAGCCTATTCAATTGCTGGACGGCCCAGGCTTGCTTGAATTGGTGAAACAAGTCCAAAGGCGTTCGCCTACTTCAAGAATTGAATTGCCCGCCTCCAACGAACCTCCAGCACTGCCAAGGTGTCCGGTTTGCAGCAAAAACATGGTTCTAAGAACTGCCCGTCGTGGTTCAAACGCCGGAAACAAATTTTGGGGCTGCACGGATTATCCCCGTTGTAAGGGAACAAGCGCGGTTTAGTCCTCGTTATTCATGACAATTGAACCTGAATGATTTACACGCGGGAGAAATTACCATGAAAGACTGACACTAAACGCGATTAGTGGGCATTCCTGGCGGTGTCGGATTTGGAACCAGATCCGCGAGGGGCTTTTGGGCGCGGTGCTGGTTTCAAATTCGACACTACCAGGCTGAGATGGAGTGAGCGTTCTCGTGGTTGGCAACTTGCTTGGCTTTCACTCGCAAGCAAGATGACGGTCACGTGAACGCGAACGGCGGAAATTCCATCCATGCTTGACCAATACCCTCCTACGGGCTAAATCAATGGTAGTGTGAAAGCTCAGAATGTCACCGTCTTGAAACAGCAGGAAGCACGACGCCGTATGTCTGCAACCCTGCAAGCCAGACGCAATCCACGCCTGGCGGGCCGGTTGCAAAAACGTGTTTCATTGGTTGGCGGTGCAACAAAGTGGAAAATTGCCAACTTGGAACAATCTTTTGCCGCCATGGCTAAATGGGCCAAGTCCACTCGATGAGGTTGTCCCTCCGGCATTTCACCTCGGTCTTCAGCGTCAGAAATAAACAAGGTACACCTCTGGTCTTGATTGGAGGTCAGGCAGTCAATTATTGGGCTGAACTTTATTCGACCAAAGAACCGGGGCTGGCAAAGTGGCAACCATTCACCAGTGAAGACATTGACTTCCAAGGCACCCGTGAAGATGTCGGACTAATTGCCTCGCAACTTGGATTGGTGCCAGTATTCCCGCGCTCTGTGGAGATGACGGCTTTGGCGGGAATGATTCCATTCAAGCACGGTGATTTAAAATCTCAAATTGAAGTGGTTTCGTCAGTTCCCGGTGTTCCGGCAAAACTTCTCCAGCAGACTGCCTTGGAGGCAACCTGGGAAAAACATCAAATTCGGGTAATTGATCCCATTTCACTTCTTTACGCCAAAGCGCACCTGGCGCTCAAAGTTTCGCAAAAGGGGCGGCGAGATACGGACCATCTCGCAATCATGGTGCTGTGTGTAAGAGCATTTTTAGGAGAAACATTGCACAAGGTTGAAGATGGCTCGTTGCCCGCGCGTAACTGGCTTGCGGCTATGGAAAGAGTATTGGCGCTTTCAGAATCGACTACCGGGGCCAAAACTGCTCGCCGATTTGGAACGGACTGGACCGAAGCGTTGCCCTTAAAGGAAATCGAACGCTGCGCTGTATCGCAAATTGTCGTTTTCCGACATAAACGTTTGCCGCGTTGGAAAGCTAAAATCGCGTCCTTCGTCCGCGACGTCCCGCCGTCGGAGCCAAGCTAATTCCAAAAAATCTCCAAGCCAAAATCTGATACTGCAATCTGATACTGTTTGCCATTTTTCGAGCAGATTCGTGATGATTCAGGAGGAGCGAATTTCACGGAACGCCTGTAAACATTGGTCGGGATGAGATGTGATGATTGCTGAAAAGTGCTTTCCTCAATTTCGAGTCAGGTGCCTTTAACCGCTCAGCCACCCTTCCTCACGCTCAGGGGAAAACTTTTACATGAGTGTCACCATGGGGCAAGTGAATAGTCGCACGGATTGGTCTCACACTGGTGCTAACGGGCAGGTTCCAAAGGGGCTTGGTTCAACGCTGCCAACCTTTTAAAACTGCCAATTACTGGTCGAAAAAATTCAGCGTGATAATTTTCAGCCATTCTAAACCTGAACAATTTTGAGTATTTGTTAGGAAAATGGAGAATTCGGGGTTGGCATGGGGTTTGCGTTAAGGGAACCAAGTTGTACTTAAACTCGAATATTCTTCGAAGACTCGTTAGGGCGTATCTCTTACCCACGCCAGAGCGGTCTTGATTCTTCTTAACTGCAGAGGCACTCGTTCCTCACGAACTCTGCAGTTACTTTTTTATTCGTCCCGTGCGGCGATACCAGAGCCCATTTTAATTGAGAACTTTGGGGTGTTTTGGCATTGGATGTTTCGTGGTGCGGGTTGCGTGAGGGAAAAGGCTCTCGGGAATACTTGTTGATGTACGGACGGGGTCGGCGGTATTTTAAGACTGGTTATGTTAACTTTTTTGCTGAAAGCCGGTCTGGGTCTTGGTTTTGGGCTCATCATCCTTGCGTTGTTGTGAAGCGTTTTCGCTACGTGGGAGATCCGCTCTTCCTAATTTGCTGTGCGCTTTATGCGACAAATCGCTGGGTGATAAAGCCGCATGTGCATCTGCCATTTTTCCACGGATGGTTCAATGATGTGCTGCTTATCCCATGCGCGCTGCCGCCGCTATTACTTATGCAACGCTGGCTTGGCCTACGGACGCATGATGGCTGGCCGACGCTGGGGGAAATTGCCGCGCATCTGGTCGGGTGGTCGGTGTTGTTCGAGTGGATCGGGCCACACATCATGAGGCATACCACGGGTGATATTTGGGATGTGGTGGCTTATGCGGCGGGGGCGATGATGGCTTTTCTATGGTGGCGATTGAGAGAGTTCCGCAACGCAACGGCGCGACATGAGTTTTGATCTGCTGGCACCGCATTATCGTTGGATGGAATGGGTGTTGGCGGGGTCAAAACTTCAACGTTGTCGCACGGAATTTATTCACGCCATACCCGCTCCGCGCCAAGTGCTGATGCTGGGTGAAGGAAATGGGCGATGCCTGATTGAACTATTGCGTGCTTATCCCCTCGCCCGCTTTACGTGTGTGGATGCCAGCAGGCGAATGCTGGATTGCGCGCGCAAACGCATTGAGAAGCACGGTTTAAGTGTCGAGAAGGTGGAGTTTATCCATGCGGATATTCTGAAATGGTCCCCTGCTCCGCAACAGTTCGATCTGATTGTGTCGCATTTCTTTTTGGATTGTTTTGAGCGGGAACAGATCGAAGAGATTGTGTCACGTCTGGCTCTTGGGGCAACGGCGGAGGCGCGGTGGTTGCTGGCGGATTTTTGCGAACCGGCTGCAGGCCTGGCCAAATGGCGGGCGCGACTTGTTCTGAAGTTGATGTATTTCTTCTTTCGGCAAGTAACGCGATTACCCGCGAGCCGATTAACGCCGCCGGACCCAATGCTGTTGCGAAATGGTTTTACTTTACGCGAACGGCGGTTGGCTGACTGGGGATTGTTGCATAGTGATTTGTGGGTGAGGTCGGGTAATTTGAAATTGGGCCAAACCTGAGGTGGTTAATACGTTAACGTTGTCTGTTTTACATTGCTGCGACTGGGACGTTCGCTCTCCGGTTGCTTGATAAACTTGACAATGGCGCTTCAATGTCGATTAAGTGGGGTAACCATTTAGCTTAATTATCCCATTTCGTGTCACAAGAACCCTACATTCCACCGAAATATTTTCAGATCCGCCGCGATATCATATCATTGGTGCAGCGGGGCGTATTAGCTCCAGGTTCGCCGGTGCCGTCAGAAAACGAGATCATTGAGAAGTATCAGGTGAGCAATACGACAGCGCGCAAGGCGTTGCATGAACTGGAGAAGGAAGGCTGGGTGACGCGCATGAAGGGCAAAGGGACCTTTGTGCGGAATAATACGGTGGTGCGGGCGATCAACCGGATTTTTGGGTTCACCAAGAACATGACGGAGGCGGGTCGCAAACCAACGACCAAGCTGATTGGGTTTCATCTCCGTAATGGGGATCGTAAGCAGACGATCAACGGTCGGGAATACACCATGCGGGGGCCGTTCTGCGAGATCGAGCGCATCCGCTACGGTGACGGTATTCCGATGATGAAGGAGACGCGCTACATTTCGCTGCAGTTCTGTCCTGATATTCATCGGCGGAACCTCGAACACTCGCTATATGATACTTTTGAGAAGGGTTACGGGGTAGCTTTGACGGAGATTAACCAGATGTTGAGCGCCGTGGTGCTGGAGGGCGAGTGGTTACAGGTTTTCCAAGTGGAGAAGCCGATTCCGGCATTTCGAGTTGAAGGAGTTTCTTTTTGTGGCAAGGACATGATCGTGGAGATGGAGGATTCAGTGTATCGCGGGGATATGTACCGGTTTGCAGCCAAAGCAGTTCGCTAGGTGCTGACTCAAAAGAATTGACACAAAAGCTGGGAAAAGGAGATGCTTAGTGCGTTAACGTCCGATGAGTGGTTAACCGTGATGCCTTTTTGAATTGCAAGTATCTTTACATCAAATGCATATAGAACTTTTTGTCATTTCGAGCTGATTTAATTGCGGGTAAGAAACAATTATTATAGTGAAAGCATTGAAGGAAAGATTAAGCGCCATTCGCCATGTCGCCTTGGACATGGATGGAACCATTTATAGCGGGGGAACATTGTTTGAATTCACGTTGCCTTTTTTGGCGTTGATGCGCGAATTGGGCATTGGCTATACGTTCCTGACGAATAACCCTTCCAAGAATACCGCTGATTACTTGAAGCATCTGAAGAAGATGGGCATTGAAGCGACGCCCGAGGAACTTTATACGTCCACGCAGGCGACGATTGAGTATCTGCAACAGAATTGGCCCAAGGCACAACGGTTATTTGTGTTGGGGACGGCCAGCATGTGCGAGGCCTTTGAAGCAGCGGGGTTCACGCTTTTGCCCGATGATCCGTATGATGCTCCTGACGCAGTGGTGGTGGGATTTGATATGACCCTCACCTATCAACGGCTTTGCCGGGCAGCATGGTGGATCAAGCAGGGTAAACCTTACTTTGGAACCAATCCGGATCGCGTTTGTCCGACGGACCAACCAACGGTTCTGGTGGATTGCGGCTCGATCATTGCGGCGTTGAAGGAAGCCACTGGACGCGCACCGGAGGCAATTCTCGGCAAACCCGATGTGGCGATGTTGCGGGGAATTCTGCATCGTTATTCATTGGAGGCAAAAAATTTGGCGATGGTTGGCGACCGCCTTTACACTGATATTGCAATGGCGCAACGTTCGGGGTCGTTGGGGGTGCTGGTTCTTACTGGCGAAACTACAGCAGCGGAAGCAGTCGCTCATTCTCCCCAGCCTGACATGGTGGTTCCGTCACTGGTGGAATTTGGCGCGCAATTGCGAGCGGCGCAAAGCAACCTGGTAAGTGTGTGAAAAATACTTTTTCAGAACAACGATCAGCAGTGGTCAAGGCACTGATTCAAGAACCGTTGGATGTGCTGGTAATTGGCGGTGGCATTGTCGGCTCGGGCATCGCGCGTGATGCAGCGATGCGTGGGTTACGCGTTGGATTGGTTGAGCAACATGATTTTGCTTTTGGCACCAGCAGCCGGTCGAGTCGTTTGCTGCATGGCGGTTTGAGGTACCTGGCGCAGGGTCGTATTGGGCTGGTACGTGAGGCAAGTGTTGAAAAGAAAACTTTGCATCATATTGCACCGCATTTGGCGGAACCGCTGGCGTTTATTTTTCCGACCTATCGCGGCACGGACTGGCCGTTGTGGCAGATGCGAATCGGCGTCAAACTGTATGACCTGCTGTGCAGCGGAAGGAATTTGGGCAAGTCCGGTTCGATGTCCAAGGAGAAAGTACTGGGTGCGCTTCCTAAACTGAACCCGGAGCTCTTAACGGGAGCGGTGCGTTATTTCGACGGGTTAACCAATGATGCGCGATTGGTGCTGGATACGTTGCGTTCCGCCGCGAATCACGGCGCAAGTCTGTTGAATTATTTTAAGTTCGAAAATTCGAAACGTGATGGTGAAATGTGGGTTTGCCAGATAACCGATCATTTGACCGGACGGGTTTATGATGTGCGGGCGAAGTCGGTGGTGAATGCCACGGGACCTTGGGCGGATGGTTTGCCGCATAGCCGGGTGAAGTTGCGGCTGGCCAAGGGAATTCATTTGGTGGTGTCGCGTGATCGCTTGCCAGTGCCGGATGCGGTGGTCATCACGGAAGGCAAACGAATTCTATTTCTGATTCCATGGGGAGAACGGGTCATCGTGGGCACGACGGACACGGATTATAAGGGATCGCTCGATAAGGTGCATGCGGATACCGAAGACGTGGAGTATGTGTTGCGCACAGTGAATGAATTTTTTCCGAAGGTGATGCTCTCTGCTGCCGACATCATCAGCACCTGGGCGGGGTTGCGACCGTTGATTGCCGATCCCAATGGCAAGCCTTCAGACATTTCGCGGGCGCATGAAATTCGCAATCCGGAACCGGGTTGGTGGGATGTCGCGGGCGGCAAGCTGACGACGTATCGCTTGATGGCCGAGCAAACTGTGGATGCCATCATAAAGACATCGAAAGGTGCGATCAGCGAAACTGCACCTTGTCGCACAGCGAAAGATCCCCTGCTCTCGCCAACCGAAATGGCAGGAGTGAGCGGTGTGGTGCCACCGGAATTCAACCGGCGCGCGGTGGAGCATTATTGCAAACAGGAGTGGGCAATTCATCTGGATGATGTGATGGTCCGGCGTACGAGCTGGCATTATTATCATGCGGACGCCAGCCAAAAAGCTGAGTGCGTGGCGGATTGGATGGGAGACATTTTAAGCTGGTCCGCGGCAGAACGAGTTGCAGAGCTGAACCGTTATCGAGCAATGACGGATGTTAAAGTGGAGTGTGAAACGCCCGCACTGGTAAAAGCCTAACCTGAGATTGAATGGAGAGAGAAGTGTATTACGTTCGCCCTCATCCCAGCCTTCTCCCCCGGGAGAAGGAGAACCGCCGAGCGTTGTGGCAGAATGGAACGTGCCTTATTGCAAGCTGCGCTGCCTGGTCAATTTCCAATTTGAAAATTTCAACAGACAATAAAGAATTTCATTCGCAAAGCGGAAACAGTACGATCTAAGCATTCCATGAAAGATTCGCTGATTTCCGAGCCGCAACCGGGTGCGCCTTCCGCCCCTTCCAAAGGATTTCTCCAATGGTTCAAGCCTGCGCCACATACTGCACGGCGGCCGCCGGAGGAAGTGAATGCTGTCTATCCACGGTATCGCTGGCGAATCATTGAGTCGGCTTACATTGCTTACGCGACCTTTTATCTTGTCCGCAACAATCTGAGTGTTGTTTCCAAGGAGATGGGAGCAGCGCTCCATTATAACAAATCGGACATTGGAGATATTCTTGCCGTCACTGCAATATCGTATGGCATTGGCAAGTTTCTCATGGGTTATCTATCTGACCGCAGCGATGCCCGGAAATTCGTCGCGGTGGGATTGCTGGCAACGGCGGCGGTTAATTTTGCATTTGGAGCAGTGGCGAATTATTGGCTGCATCTCATTCTGTGGACGATCAATGGATTGATCCAGGGAATGGGTTATGGGCCGTGCGCACGGAGTCTGGGTCATTGGTATTCCTACAAAGAGCGTGGCTCTATTTTTGGAATATGGAACACCTCGCACAATGTAGGCGGGGGACTAGTGGGCATTATCGCCGCATTTTGCGCATCGCATTGGGGATGGCGATCGGCTTTCTTTGTTCCAGGAATCATTGCCACTGTGGGTGCGATTTATCTTTTCTGGCGCATGCGAGACACGCCGCAGTCAGAAGGCCTTCCCTCGATTGAAGAATTCACGGGTGACTATCCGCTGGAAGAGAAAATGCCGCACGAAAGAGAATTGAGCTTTAAAGAGCTTTTCGTTCACTACATCTTGACGAACAAATTTCTGTGGTTAATTGCGATTGCCAATTTTTTTGTCTATATCGTCCGATACAGCATGCTGGATTGGGGACCGACTTATCTAAAGGAAGTCAAGGGGGCGACTTTGATGGGCGGCGGCTGGAGCACATTAATCATCGAGTTCGCCGGTGGGGCCGGAATGTTGATCATGGGCTGGCTTTCCGACCGATTTGAAGGACGGCGGGGAGCGGTGAGCATGTTGTGCATGATTCCGCTGCTTGGTGCGTTTGCCGGACTTATTTTTACGCCCAAGGGAATGCTCTGGCTGGATATGTGCCTGCTGGCTTCAATCGGCTTTCTCGTGTATGTGCCGGTGATGATGCTTGGGGTTATGTCGTTTGATTTAACGTCCAAGAAGGCGGTCGGCACTGCGGCTGGCTTCGTGGGCATGTTTGGTTATTTGGGACGGGTCGTGCAAGGGAAAGGCCTTGGCTGGCTGGCGGAGAATTATAGTTGGAACTATGCTCTCTATGCAGTCTTTGGATCGGTAGTAATCGCCATAGTTTTGCTCGCTTTCACGTGGAACCTGCGTCCCAAGGGATAAGAAATTATGAAACAATTTATTTTAGGACTGGTTATCGTTGGCGCATTTATTGGTCACGGAAAAGCACAGGAAATTGGCAAAAAAACTGTGCAATCCGAATGGAATGTGGTGGACCATGTGCCGGTGGAGAAATTTTTGATTCAGAGTCATCGCGGGGCTGGCGTGCTGGCAGAGGAAAATACGATTGACGCGTTCAAACTGGGCTGGTCAATGGGGACGGTGCCGGAATCCGATTTGCGCACGACGAAGGATGGGATCATCGTGGCGTTTCATGATGATAATTTCAAACGCGTGGTCAAGGGGGCAAGTGAAGAACTGAAAAAGAAGGGCGTGGCGGATCTAACATTTGCGGAACTGACCAAGCTGGACGTTGGCTCGTGGAAGGGAGAACAGTTCCAAGGCCGCCATGTGTCCAAGATCACTGAGGCATTTGACCTGATGAAGGGCCATCCGGAACGGCAGCTTTATTTGGACATCAAAAATATTTCATTGCCGCAATTGGCCAAGGAAGTCCAATCGCGCAGGATCGACAAACAGGTGATATTGGCCAGCACCAAGTATGACATCATCCATGAATGGAAGGCGCTGGTGCCGCAATCGCAAACGCTTCTATGGCTGGGCGGAGATGAAGCGAAGTTAAAAGAGCGTTTCGTAGAAGTGCGTAAATCGAATTTCTCGGACATCACGCAGTTACAAGTGCATGTGCGCTTGAACAAAGACAAGAAGAGTCCGGAACCTTTCACGCCGTCGAGCGAGTTCATCATGAACGTCGGCAAGGAAGTGCGTTCCCACAATATTGTATTTCAATCATTGCCGTGGGAAATCGCTGACCCGAAAGTTTACTCGGCCATGCTGGATTTAGGTGTGGCTTCCTTCGCGACTGACCATCCGGATGTAACGGTGAAAGCGGTGAAGGATTATTACGAAAAGAAAAAGAAGGTCGTGCTGCCGTAACCGACGGCTAAATATTATTCTCATGTCTCTTCCCAAAACAAAGAAGTTGTCGCTAACCGAAGCGTTGCAATCCGCCCGGGAAACCCGCGCGTTGGAAATAGGAATCGATATACTGGGCAAGGTTCCAGAGGTCTTTAAAAAACAATTTCCAGATGCAACTGCGGTGATTGTGGCGGACTCAATGACTTTTGCCGTTGCCGCGAAGAAGGTGGTGGAGTTATTTGATCGGGCCGGTATTAAGATGATTCAGCCGTTCATCTTCACTGATCCCGGGGTTTATGCGGAACATAGTTACGTAGTCGAACTGGAGAATTCGCTTAAGCTGCACCAGGCCATTCCGGTAGCCGTGGGATCGGGTGCTATCAATGATTTGACGAAACTAGCGGCGCATCGAGTTGGGCGACCATACATGGTGGTGGGCACGGCGGCATCCATGGATGGCTACACGGCGTTCGGCGCATCCATCACTTTCGAAGGTTCCAAGCAGACGTTCAATTGCCCAGCACCGGTCACGGTGGTGGCGGACTTGGCGATTTTGCGCAAGGCTCCGGCGGAGATGACGGCTTCGGGCTACGCTGATTTGCTGGCGAAAGTGACAGCGGGAGCGGATTGGATTTTGGCAGATGCGCTCGGAGTTGAACCGATTGAACCGCAGGCATGGAACATTGTACAAGGTGGATTACGCGAATCGCTGAACAATCCCACGGCGGTTGCCAAGGGCGACGCGGCTGCTTTGGCGGGGCTTACCGAAGGGTTGATGCTGGGTGGTTTTGCGATGCAGTGGGCGAAGTCCAGCCGGCCAGCATCGGGCGCGGAACATCAGTTCAGCCATTTGTGGGACATGCAGCATCATACCCATAACGGCCAGGCACCGTCGCACGGGTTTAAAGTGGGCATTGCGACGCTGGCGGTCACTGCACTTTACGAACATCTGCTGGAGCAACCGCTGGAAAAACTGAATGTATCCGCCTGTTGCGCCAAGTGGCCGAGCCAGGGGGAAATTGACGCACAGGTGAAGGAACTATTTATTGCAGATAATTTTACTGCCAAAGCAATTGAAGAAACCCAAGCCAAATATATTAGTCGCACCGATCTGGAAATTCAGTTGAATCATCTCCAAAAGATTTGGCCGGAGTTGAAAACAAATCTTCGCAACCAACTGATTCCATTTGATGAGTTGAAGCGGATGCTCAGCGAAGCGGGTGCTCCGGTTGATCCGGGACAGATTGGCATTTCACGGCAGAGGCTTCGTAATTCGTGCCGGCAGGCTTATCATATTCGCCGCCGGTTCACGGTGCTTGATCTGATGGTGCGGACCGGACTGTTGGAAGCAGGACTGGATTCCATCTTCGGCGCAGAAGGACGATGGTCCCTGCCCGCTTCGGTGAACGAACCCCAGGCTGTGGCATGATCGAGACAGCGCCACCGCGAGCATCTTCGCAAAGCAAACGAACGTGGCGGCAATTTTTCAAGCCGACTCCGCCCGCGCCGGTGATGTTCACCGAACCGGACGAAATTAAAAGAGAGTATAAGAATTGGCAGCGGCGGATTTTGATTTCGAGCCTGATTGGATACGCCTGCTTTTATCTGGTTCGCAAGAATCTTGGATTTGCCATACCGGCACTGGAAAGCGCGGGAATCACCAAATCGAGCCTGGGCTTGTTTCTCACTTTGCACGGGGTGATTTATGGTATTTCAAAATTTACCAATGGATTTTTGGCTGATCGCGCCAATGCGCGGACGTTCATGGTAGTTGCGTTAATATTGTCCGCGATCACCAACGTTTTTTTCGGGCTGAGTTCTGCGGTCATGGTGTTGGGTTCGCTGTGGATGGTGAATGGGTGGTTTCAAGGAATGGGTTTTCCGCCGTGCGCACGATTGATGACGCATTGGTTTTCCCCGAAGGAACTCGCGACAAAGATGTCCATCTGGAACACGTCGCACTCGATCGGTGGCGGGCTGGTGGCGGTGTTATGCGGTTACCTGGCGGTACGGGATTGGCGGCTGTGTTTCCTGGTGCCGGCAGCGATGGCCCTGATGGGGGCAGTTTTCCTGGGAATTACGTTGCGGGACACGCCGCAATCGGTGGGCCTGCCGGAAGTGGCGGGAACGGAACAACAAGACAGCGGCACGGAGCAGACACCGGCTGAATTCAAAGCGTTTTTAAGAAAGCAGGTTTTTGAAAACCGTTATATCTGGCTGCTGGCACTGGCGAATTTTTTTGTGTACGTGGTCCGTTACGCGATTGTGGATTGGGGAGCAACCCTTTTGGGTGAAGCCAAAGGAGTGAAACTCACCCATGCGGGATGGATGATTGGTGCTTTCGAGATTTCCGGGGTGGTCGGGATGCTGTTAGGCGGCTGGATTACCGATAAATGGTTTGGTGGACGGGGTGCGAGAACGTGTGTGTTCTGCATGTTTTTGACCGGGTTATCAGTGTTCGCGTTTTGGAAAGTTCCGGGAGAATTCCCCATGTTGAGCACCACTGCATTGTGCCTGTGCGGATTTTTTCTTTATGCACCGCAGGCGTTGGTTGGCATTACCGTGGCCAACCTGGCGACCAAACGCGCGGCAGCAACGGCGGTTGGTTTTACTGGATTTTTTGGTTACCTAAGCACCACGCTTTCGGGCTGGGGATTGGGGAAATTGGTTCAGCATCAAGGTTGGAATATGGGGCTGGGAAGCCTTGTGATAGCGGCGATGCTGGGCATGATTCTGTTTGCCGCCGCGTGGAATGCGAAGGCGAATGGTTATTCAACGCTCAAGTCTGCTTAAGTGCGGAGGTACGGCGCAAACCTGACCGTTAGCGGCCGCTGGTAACGGCTTTGAGCCAGTTGTGGGCCATGAGGGAAGCGCCGAAGTTGGTGGGATGAACACCGTCCCCGGCCCAATGTTCGGCGGGAGCGTAGTTGATGGCTTCGTCGAACATGGATTGGAAGGGAACAAAGGTGGCATGGAATGAATCGGCAACGCGTTTGGCGGCGGCACGATAGTCATTGAATTTGGGGAGCCATTTTTCATTCACCGCGCCGCAGCGGAGGATGAAGGGCTCACAGATGACGAGCTTCACTTTGGGCAGAGCTTTTTTGGTGCGATCAAGCAAGGCGCGATAATCCTTTTCGTAGATTTCGACGGTGCCGTTGTATTTCCCTTCGAGGGTGTGCCAGAAATCGTTTACGCCGATGAGAATGCTGAGGACGTTGGGCTTGAGGTCGAGGCAATCGGTCTGCCAGCGTTCGGCGAGTTGATAGACCTTGTTGCCGCTGATGCCCCGGTTAAAAATTTTCAAATTATCGGTGGGGTGATCGACGAGAAGTTCTGCGGCAGCAAGCCATGCATAGCCCTGACTCAAGGCGGCTTGCTTATTAGGCTGGGCAGCAGCATCGCGGCTGCGTCCGGCGTCGGTGATGGAATCGCCTTGAAATAAGATAACGTTGTTTTTGGAAATTAATGAACGGGCACCTTTGGTTGGCCAGATTTCGGCGGCGGCGGCATGAGAAATTGTAGGAACACTAGCAAGTGCGGTCGCGCCGAGAGCGGTGACGGCAGAGGTTTTGAGAAAGGCGCGGCGGTTATGGCTTTCG
>JAQGPC010000195.1 GCA_028293285.1 Pedosphaera sp. | reverse complement strand
CACATGCAACTCGTAAATAATGTAATCGCGTAGCGGCAGACCGAACCAATTGGAGTCGTTCCAATTAAAATCCGGATCAGTGACTTCTGAAGGGCCATGCACTCCCTCGGGTTGAAATCTGGAAGCGGGATCGGGTCGCTCCATTTTGCCATCCAACTTCAAATAATAGCGGGCACCCGGTTCGATTTCTTCCACGCGACCCTGATGGTATCCCTTGTCCGTGCTTTCCAGACGTATCAACCGATTGTCCGGGCCAATTAAGTGAACTTCCACTGCGCGCGCGTTTGGTGCCCAAACTTGGAATGAGCAACTTCGATCACCCAGATAATGGGTGCCGAGTTTGAAAGGCTGCGTCTGTGGGAGTTGAAGAGTCAGGGAAGTCATACGGCCTTGTGGGACTCCAACAATTGAAGAATTGCTTCCAAGGGAATCTTTAACCAATCCGGCCGATGCTCCAGTTCATAGGCCATTTCGAAAGCAGTTCTTTCGAGCAAGTGAGCTTCCAAAAGGATGGCAAGCTCTTCCTTGGAATGAGGCAGTAAATTCGTTTCGCGCGTTACATCCAGGTAAGACTTGAGAAATTTGGCGCTGATCCATCCATGCCAAAACCGTTTCCAGGGCGCGAGTTGCGTGAGGTCCTCGGCATGAAATGTTCCCAACTCACCTTCCTTGAGCACTGCCGACTGGGTGGCGTAATAATAGGAGCGAATCATGCCCGCGACATCATGCATGGGGGAGCGTTTGATTCGTCGTTCGCCAAGGGAGCGGGCGGGCGGGCCTTCAAAATCAAAAATCACAAAGTCCTTGCCGGTATGTAATACCTGGCGCAGATGATAGTTTCCATGGCAGCGGATGCGCAGTCCATTGATGCGCGTTTCATGGATGGTACGAAGGCGTTTAAGGATTTCCGCTTCCGAACTGGCAACCTTTTCCGCCTGCGGACGTATTGCTTCGGGCAGTTGGCCCAGACGATTGCGCAATTGCCGCATGCAGTCCACCATGTGGTTCCGCATGGATTGATAAAGCGCACGTTGGTAATAGGGAGTAAATGGCTCCGGCGCAAAATCCTTGTTGTCCGAATCCGAAGCCAATGCCAAATGAAGTTCCCCGGTGCGCTGACCCAATAGTCGGGCCGACTCAAGAGATGTGCCGAGCAATTCGGAAACAGCATCTGGAATCTCTTTGTCCATGAGCGAAAGGATTGAGACATCACTGAAGGAAATAGTGGGAGACTTTTCCGGCAAAGCACGGACGCGCTCAAAGTATCTTCCCAACGAATCCAAGGTCAGATTCCAAGCCAGCTTGCTTCCCGGGAGAAGTGCTGTCGAAATTCCCACGCTTGCAGGCGTTCCATTATCACTTTGGTATTTTAAAATGCCGGCCATCGCAGGCGTATGCGGAAATTTCTTTTCCGTAAGAAAATGGCCAATTTCAAAATCGGGATGGATGCCCGGTTCAATCCGGCGAAATAATTTTAAAATGAATTTATCACCCAGCACGATGAAACTGTTCTGATCCTCGGCTTTGTCCAGCAGACCTTCCTTCGGCAAAGCGGTTCCATCACGAATCGTCCGCATGGCCGATGTGGGCGAGCCGATGAGTTCGCCCTCCTTGCCTTTAAAACTCCGTCTTCGCGCAATGGCCTCCAGCAGTTCGCCGCCAAATAATTTGTTGCCAACGGCATCGTATAGAATTCCATTTTCTTCGCTCGCACCCACACGTAAACGGGCAATGACGAGTTGTGGTGACTCACTTTGAACCGTTTCCGATTTCTGGCCGGAAGCAAAGGCCAGCGGCAACAAATACTGTTCGGGATCGGCTTGCACGTAATCGACCCAAAGAAAAGTGATAAACGTCTTCTCTGAATCGCAGGGCAGGGGAATGACTTCTTTGATGCGGACGGATCGGATGTCTTTGCCCTTACCGCCAAACCAAGGGCGAAGTTTCAAATAAGCCGGCAAACAACTTTCCAGTTCACGCTTTGCCTTGCCCGTTAGAACCTCCTCCCACGACTCTGAAACTGTAATTATTTCCAGTGAAGGAGCGCCGGTCAAAGCAGTTGCTGAATCTCCCACGACACGCGGTTCCAATGAAAACCAATAGGCGGCATGCGGGCCAAGAGTTAGAAAATAAGGCTTCTCGGTGATCGGTGGAAATTCCGTCCGTCCAAAAAGTTCCATGGGGACTGCATCCTTAAAGGCGGAGAGATCCAATTCAACCGGTTGTGTGAAACGTGAAAGATTGGCGACCACGAGAATCTGTTCTCGTTCGTAACGTCGGATAAAAGCCAGGATCTTGCGGTTGTGTGGAGTTAAAAATTCCAAGGTGCCCTGTCCAAAAGCCCGCCAGCGTTTCCGCAAGGTGAGAAGTTGCTTCATCCACCACAGCAGGGAATGGCTGTTCCGCTGCTGCGCTTCCACATTAACCGTTTCGTAATGATATTCCGGTTCGAGAATGATTGGAAAATAAAGTGCCTGGGGACTTGCCCGCGAAAAGCCGGCATTCTTGTCCGAACTCCAGTGCATGGGAGTTCGCACGCCATTCCGGTCTCCTAAAAAAATGTTGTCGCCCATCCCAATTTCGTCACCGTAATAAACTACCGGTGTTCCCGGCATCGAAAAGAGCAACAGATTGAGCAGTTCTATTTTTTTGCGATCATTACCCAACAGCGGCGCGAGACGGCGGCGAATTCCCAGGTTGATCCGCGCCTTGGTTTCATTGGCATAAACGCGATACATGTAATCGCGCTCTTCGTCGGTGACCATTTCCAGAGTCAACTCGTCGTGGTTTCTCAAAAACAATGCCCACTGGCTCGTCTCAGGAATGGCAGGCGTCTGCTCCATGATGTCAACGATGGGAATGCGGTCCTCCATGCGTACGGCCATAAAAAGCCGCGGCATCAGTGGAAAATGAAATGCCATCTGGCACTCATCTCCTTTTCCATCGCCAAAATAAGTTACCGCAATTTCCGGCCAGTTGTTGGCTTCGGCCAACAACATACGGTCGCCATATTTCTCATCCAAATGCTTCCGTAATACTTTGAGATAATTGTGGGTTTCCGGAAGATTGTCGCAGGAGGTGCCTTCCCGTTCGTAGAGGTAGGGCACGGCATCCAGGCGAAATCCGTCCACGCCCAAGTCCAGCCAGAAATCGAGGACATTCAATATTTCCTTATGCAACTCGGGGTTGTCGTAGTTGAGATCAGGCTGATGAGAGTAAAACCGGTGCCAATAGTAAGCCTTGGCTAAAGGGTCCCAGGTCCAGTTGGAAGGTTCGAAATCATTGAAAATAATCCGGGCATCCTTGTACTTGTCGGGAGTGTCACTCCAGACATAAAAGTCCCGCAAGGGTGAACCGGGTTTTGCGCGACGCGAACGTTGAAACCATTGGTGTTGGTCCGAGGTATGGTTAAGAACCAGTTCTGTGATCACCCGCAACCCGCGCAAATGAGCTTCGCGAATGAACGTTTTGAAATCCGCCAGCGTGCCGTAAATGGGATTAATCGCGTAGTAATCGGCAGTATCATAACCATCGTCTTTCAAGGGCGAGGGATAGAAAGGCAGCAGCCAGAGCGCCGTCACTCCCAGGTCTTGCAGGTAATCGAGCTTCTGCGTGAGGCCGCGAAAATCTCCTATGCCGTCGCCGTTGCTGTCAAAGAATGCGCGGACGTGCAGTTCATAAATGATGCTGTTCTTGTACCAAAGTGGATCCTTTTCCAGCAGGACTAGATGTTTATTGCGTGGTGCCATTGTCAAAATTCCGGGATTCAGGCCTCACTGCTGCGGGCCATGCCAGAAGTTTCATCAATATGTATAAAGTTCAAGTGAGCGTGTGTATGGTTCGACTCCAAAACGGAGTGCACGCTTTACCAGCTTCAGATGGTTGTGCCATGTGGAACCAGACCGTTCTTGGGGATGACCACAATGCCATCTCTTATAAAATAGAGCGGATGATCGAGATCCTTCGCCTTGCCGTTTGGTGAAATGACACAGTTGTCTCCAATGCGCGCATTCTTATCGATAATGGCGTTATCAATCCGCGTGTTTTTTCCAATGCCAATCCGGGGCTTGCCTTCAGTCTCGTGCTGTTTGATTGAAGAGTCCGTCTCGTAATAATCGCCTCCCATCACGATGGTTCGTTCCAGGCGGCTGGATTCACCAATGATACTGCGCAAGCCAAGAACG
Source organism: Pedosphaera sp. (assembly GCA_028293285.1). Lineage (GTDB taxonomy): Bacteria > Verrucomicrobiota > Verrucomicrobiia > Limisphaerales > Pedosphaeraceae > Pedosphaera. Next base: position 1,167 of record JAQGPC010000195.1, on the reverse strand, counting down.
CTCTGACGAATTTCAGCGCGGTTAATGATGCATCCATCCGAAATCAGAGAATGATCGATGGTTCCGCCGTTAATTTTGGACGCCGGCAAAAAACGTGGCCGGGTGAAGATCGGGGCGGTCATGTCGAAAATATTGAAACGCGGCTGATCCGAGGTCAGATCAATATTGGAATCGAAAAACGCCCGAATGGTTCCGATGTCCTCCCACGAGCCTTGAAACACGTAGGCAGAAACGCGGTGGCTTTGAATTGCCTGTGGAATCACGTCCTTGCCAAAATCATGCAACGATTCGCCTACGAGGTCGAAAAGAGCTTTCCGGCTGAACACGTATATTCCCATCGAAGCGAGAAAGAGTTCTTTATCACTCTCAATATTCAATTTGGGATACCATTCACGTTCCAATCGAAACGCATCCTGTACTGCAGGGTCTTTTGGTTTTTCGACAAATTCGGTGATTTTAAAATCCGGATCCATTCGCATGATCCCGAAGCCCGGCACTTGGTCGCGAGTCACCGGGATGGTGCCAACAGTAACATCCGCCTTGCTGCCAACGTGTTGGGCCACGATGGTGCGATAATCCATGCGATACAATTGGTCCCCGCTCAAAACGAGCAGGTAATCAAAAGGCTGGTTCGTGAGGTGAATGAAATTTTTGCGAACCGCATCCGCCGTGCCCTGATACCACGATTCATCCGTGAGCGTTTGTTCCGCCGCCAGAATTTCAACAAACCCGCCCGCGAAAGGATCAAACTTATACGATTGCGAAATATGCCGGTGCAGTGAAGCCGAGTTGAATTGCGTCAGCAGAAAAATCCGCAACATGCCGGAGTTGATGCAATTCGAAATCGGAATGTCCACGAGGCGATACTTGCCGGCCAGCGGCACCGCTGGTTTCGAGCGGTCCTGGGTTAACGGCAGTAAGCGTGTCCCGCGTCCGCCGCCAAGAATGACGGCCAGAACGTTGCTTGGACTAAATGGAGTTGGCCAAAGACTTTGTGGCATAAGAACATTTCCCTTAAAGCTTCACCCTTCTTAGCCGAATTTCAAATTCCCGGCTTTCCATGGTTAATGTTGAATCTTAAAAGCTAAAGCAACCTGCTAAGGTGCTCCAATTTGTACGCTGCTATATGGTGTCAAACTAGCAACTCACGGGGGATTGGATATGGGG
>JAQGPC010000183.1 GCA_028293285.1 Pedosphaera sp. | reverse complement strand
GCCATTGATACCAGTGTTCCTTCACAACGCTTCACCACCGATTGCGAAATTTGCTGCCGCCCTTTCGAGGTCTCCGTTGAATGTGAGCCGGGTGAAATTCTGAGCTTGGATGTGCAGGGGAATTAAGCCAGAGTCCCCGCCTGATTTATGCACATAAACGCTAATACTATTCTTTGGATTTACATCGTTCTGCTTGTCGTGGGTGGCCTTATGGGCTACTTGAAAGCCGGCAGCAAAATTTCCCTTATCACTTCTGCCTCCTTTGCCGCCGTCTTAAGCCTCTGCGCAACCGGAGTTATTTTTCAGCGTTACGTGGCCGATATCATTCTGGCTGTTTTGTTGGTCTTCTTTGCCTGGCGCCTGACCAAGTCCAAGAAGTTCATGCCGAACGGTCTCATGTTAATTCTTACCATTGCTGCCTTGGCCTTAAGGCACCTTCACATTTGATACCTTTTCAATCCTAAAGTAATTTGCCTCTATAACAGGCTCTGTCGTGCAGTCGTCTCTTCCAATCTGGGAAATCCATTCCGCCATTGTCGGTCAATTAAAGACCGGCAATCGCCTCGTTTTGGTCGCGCCCACCGGCTCGGGCAAAACGACCCAGGTCCCGCAAATGCTTTTGGATGCCGGGCTTGCTGGTGACAAAAAGATCGTAGTCCTGCAACCACGCCGTGTCGCCGCCCGCACCGTTGCCGCGCGTGTCGCGTGGGAACGCAAATGCCAACTCGGCGGTGAAGTCGGCTACCAAATCCGTTTCGACGACCAAACTAGCCTTGGAACCCGCATTTGCTTCGTGACGGAAGGGATTCTGCTTCGCTGGCTGCAGGACGACCGCACCTTGGCAGACGTCGGCGCGGTTCTTTTCGACGAATTTCATGAGCGCAACCTGCTCAGCGATGTTGCCTTGGCCTTGGTGAAGCAACTCCAGCAAGCCCAACGTCCTGACCTCAAAATGGTGGTCATGTCCGCCACGCTGGATGCTGAACCAGTTGCAGACTATCTTTCCTCGGGGCGTGAGACTCCCTGCCCCATTCTCATTTCCGAAGGCCAAAGCTTCCCCGTCGAAGTCCGCTATATTGATAGCCACGATGAACGTCCTATTACCGACCAAGCCGCCGACGCCGTCGAACGCATCGTCAATTCCGGCGCGGAAGGTGACATCCTCGTTTTCATGCCGGGCGTGGGTGAAATCAACGCCACCATCAATGCCTGCCGTTCCGTTCGCTCCAATGAACGCCTCGCCTTTATTCCTCTGCATGGTGAACTGCAACCGGAAGAACAGGACGTTGCCTTTACGCCCAATCCACTGCGCAAAGTCGTCGTCGCCACGAACGTTGCCGAAACTTCGGTGACCATTGACGGCATCCGGCATGTTGTCGATAGCGGCCAGGCGCGCATCGCCCGTTATGACGCGGAGCGTGGGATCGGCACCTTGACCATTGAGGAAATCAGCCGCGCCTCCGCTGACCAGCGCAAAGGCCGCGCCGGCCGCACTGCCCCCGGCACTGCCTATCGTCTCTGGACTCAAAGCGGCCATTTGAATCGTCCCGAGCGCAATACACCGGAAATTCAACGCAGCGACCTCGCCGAAGTAGTCTTACTCCTCCATTCCTTGCACATCCGCAAGGCCGCGCAATTCGATTGGTTGGACAAGCCGGATGCGACTGCGGTTGAACGCGCGGAAAACTTGTTGCACATGCTTGGCGCTCTGGATGAAACCACGGAAGGATTGACCGACATCGGTCATCGCATGCGCCGCCTGCCAATGCACCCGCGCTATTCCCGCATGTTGATCGAAGCCTCCAAACAAGGCTGCGTCAAAGCCGCTGCTCTGTGCGCCGCGCTCGTGAGCGGACGCGACCTCCTCCAACGCTTGCGCCGCGAGGATAAACACATCTCCGAAGCGCGTGAACTCTTCGAGGCCAGCCAGGATTCCGATTTCTTCACCCTGATGCGCGCCTATCAATTCGCCAAAAAAAGTAACTTTGGCATCGATACCTGCCGTCGCTACGGCATCAACGCCCAATCCGCGCGTCAGGTGGAACAAACCTACGGGCAAATCGTCCAAATTTGCGAACAGCAAAAATTATTCAAGCCCGACGAAAAGGTTGACGACACCGCCCTGCTCCGCTGCCTGATGGCGGGATTCATTGACCAGCTTTGCATTCGCCGCGATCTCGGCACATTGGACTGCGATTTGACCGAAGGCCGCACCGGCACATTGGTGCGCGAAAGCGTTGTTCAAAACTCGCCTCTTTTTGTAGCGGCTTCCATTCGCGAAGTTCCTTCACGTGGTTCGGAAAATCTTACGCTTCTCGGTCTGGCCAGCGCGGTGAAGCGCGAGTGGATCACCGAAATGTTTCCACAACATATCCGCACCCAAGTCGAACATCTCTTTGACCGCACGCATAAGCGGGTCTCAGCAGTGATGCTGGTGCGTTTCCGCGACCTCGTCATTCACCACGAGCACCAGCGCGAGACGGAACCAACCGCTTCCGGACTTTGTCTGGCCGAAGCATATCGCAAAGGCTATTTCGAACTACCCCTGCTCAACCACGAGCTAAAGCAATTCATCAGCCGCGTCAATTTGGTCTGCGCGGCCATGCCCGAACTCGAATTTCCACCCTTAGATGAACAGGCCATCATCGCCTGTCTGGCCCGCGCTTTTTCCGGCATGACCCTGGTTAAGGAAGTGCAGGCAACTCATCTGCGTGAAGAATTCCTAAAACATCTGGCGAAGGAACAAGTGGCCTGGCTCGATGAACTGGTTCCGCTGAGTCTTCCCTGGCACGATGGCCGCAAGCTGAAGTTGCTCTATCCCGATGAAGCCGTTTCCAAGGATGGCGAGCCGAATTCCCCGGAGCTGCAGGTAAAGCTCACCGAATGTTTTGCGCTCAAGGAACACCCGCATGTCTGTGAGGGAAAGCTGCCGGTAAAACTTTGGCTTTGCACCCCCGATGGCAAGCGGCTCGAAGCCACTTACAATTGGCCCGCTTTCAAAGCCAATACTTATCCCAAGCTGAAGCCCACTCTTCAAAAGAAATACCCCGGCGCCAACTGGCTTTAAACGCCCTTACCGCAATATTTGAACCCGATAATAAAAGTAAGAGTGTGTCAGCAGACAAAATCGCAATCGCTCAAATCGTGTTAACCATATTCTTTTGCAGGAATAGAAAAGCATACCACAAACCTCTTGGCAAAACAAACCATTCCGCGATTAAGAATTGGCAAAATCACGCTTTATATGGCTTGCTGTTTGCATGAAAAGAGAGTCGCCACAATTTGAAGCTTTACTGGACGGTTATTTTGAAACCTTGCTTAAGGAAAACCCGACCGTTGCCGCGTACAACGGGATAACCAAGGCTCGCGGCAAACTCGGTCGCACAACTTTGGATTTCGAAACCAAACAGCATCAACATCGCAAACAGGCGCTTGCCCGCCTTGAAAAACTCTCGCCCCGTGAATTATCCAACGAACAGCAATTGGATCGCCTTGCCTTTCGCAGTCTCCTGTTGCGTGAGTGCGAAGATTTTGAACGTGGCCGCCACACCCTCGACCCCAATGCGCTGGATCACATCCTGAACATTCTCCTGCATGAACTCCAACGCGGTGATGATGAACCGAAGCTTGTTGCCCGCAATCTCCGCGCATTGCTGGAACAAACACCGCGCTATCTTACCGAAGCCGCTTCCCTGATCAAACGTCCGGAACGGGTCTGGCGAAATATCATGGAACAGACTGCGGCAAGTACGAACACCTTGTTTGAAGCCGTTGCCACTTTTCTGAAACGTGAACCGCTCCCGTCCGATGCCCTGAAAATCGCGACAGCCCAAAAAGCCTTTACCACATATCACAAGAAAGTGATGTCCCGCCCGCTCGCCCCTGCCAATTCGTTCGCGGTCGGCGAAGCCATCCTGCAACGCCGTGTTCGCGACCAACTCGGTCTTGATTATTCACTCGGTGAGATCGAAGCGCTCGCCCAAGCCGAGATTAAACGCGTTGGTGCTCTCTTGATTGAAGCTTCGCGCAAATTTGGCAAAGGCAAAACCGCTGAAGAAATCATCCATAAAGCCCGCGCCCAATGGAATCCCGGCAATGATCTATTGGCGGTTTATCGCAAGGAAACCAAACGCGTCGCTGCCGCCTTCCGCTCCGCCAAGGCTGTTTCCTTCCCGAAAGGTGACGTGCTGGAAGTCCGCCCTGTGCCCGAGTTCATGCGCCATCTTTTTCCCACCGCCGCCTATTCGCAACCGGGCGCATTTGAAAAGAAACAACGCGGCATTTTCTGGGTGAACGACCTGAGCGCCACTAAAAAAACCGAAGCGGAAAAGAAAGCCGAGCGCCAGCAACATTTCGGATTAAGCCTGACCTGCGCCCATGAAGCTTATCCCGGCCATCATTTGCAATTTGTCACGGCTAACCAACACCCGCGCAAATGGCGACGGCTCATCGCGCATGCGGTCTTTTACGAAGGCTGGACGCTCTGGTGCGAACAGATGATGGTCGATCTAAAAATCGACCGCTCTCCCTGGCTGCACGTCCAACAACTCCACGACGCCCTCTGGCGCTGCCATCGCATCCTCGTGGACTTACGTTTGCAAACCGGTCGTTACAGTTACGCGCAGGCCGTCTCCCACATGCAACGCCACCTCGGCTTCACCCGCGCCCGCGCCGAAGGCGATGTCAATTGGTACACCGCCTCGCCTACCGTCCCGATGAGCTACTGGCTCGGCCGCCTGGAAAACGAACGCCTGCGCCAACGCCTGATGACCGGCCGCGGCTGGAGCCTGCAAAAATTCAACGATTGGCT
>JAQGPC010000179.1 GCA_028293285.1 Pedosphaera sp. | reverse complement strand
GCGAGCGAAGGTAAAATCATTCTTTTCATTGATGAGTTGCACACGTTAGTGGGCGCGGGCGCAGCGGAAGGCGCAGCGGATGCCGCCAACATGCTCAAGCCGCAATTGGCGCGCGGAGAGCTGCGCTGTATTGGGGCCACGACCCTGGACGAATACCGCAAGCACATTGAAAAGGACCCGGCCTTGGAGCGACGATTCCAACCCGTAATGGTGAATGAACCATCAGTGGAAGCAACGATTGCCATTTTGCGAGGATTGAAGGAACGCTACGAGGTGCATCATGGTGTGCGCATTCAGGACTCTGCGCTCGTGGCGGCCGCCACGCTCTCGCATCGGTATATAACAGACCGGTTTCTGCCCGATAAAGCGGTGGATTTGATGGATGAGGCAGCATCGCGTTTGCGGATGGAACTCGATTCGATGCCGATTGAAGTTGATAAATTGGAACGGCAGATCATGCAGTTGGAAATCGAGCAGACCGCGTTAAAGAAAGAGAAGGACGAGGCTTCGCGCGAGCGTTTGAAGAAGCTCGAAAAGGAGTTAGCCAATCTGCGGGAGCAGGCGAGCAAACTTAAAGCGCAATGGCAGAATGAAAAAGCGGCAATCAATGCCGTGGGCATTATTAATGAGCAGTTGGAAGCCGCCAAAGAGGAAATGGAAAAAGCGCAAAGATCCGGCGACTTGAACCTGGCTGCACAAGTCCAATACGGAAAGATTCCCGAGTTGCAGCGCAAACTTGCCGCTGCGCGGCAGGCCCTCCATGAAAAGCCGGAGGGCCAACGCTTGCTCAAGGAGGAAGTGACGGAAGAGGACATTGCGGAAGTGGTCGCTTCCTGGACGAGCATACCGGTCAGCCGCATGCTTGAAGGAGAACGGCTCAAGCTGGTTAAAATGGAGGAACGTCTCTGGCAGCGGGTCATCGGCCAGGAGGAGGCGATTGCCGCGGTGGCAAATGCAGTGCGCCGGTCACGGAGTGGTCTGCAGGACCCAAACCGTCCGATTGGTTCATTCATTTTTCTGGGGCCGACTGGAGTGGGCAAGACCGAATTGGCGCGGGCTCTGGCGGAATTTTTATTCGATGATGAGAATGCGATGATTCGTGTCGACATGAGTGAATACATGGAAAAGCACGCCGTGGCTCGGCTCATCGGCGCGCCTCCGGGCTATGTGGGTTATGAAGAAGGTGGGCAACTCAGTGAAGCTGTCCGGCGCCGTCCTTATTGCGTGGTGTTGTTCGACGAAATTGAGAAGGCGCACCCGGATGTCTTTAATATTCTTTTACAGGTGTTGGATGATGGTCGTTTGACAGACGGGCAGGGGCGAACGGTTGATTTCAGGAACACCATCATCATCATGACGAGCAATATTGGGTCGCACCTGATCCAGGAGGTTTATAGTTCCGGAAAGACTTCTGCCAAAGAGTTGGCAAATTTGGAGAAACAAGTTCGCAACGAATTGAAAGGTCATTTTCGGCCTGAGTTCCTGAACCGGGTTGACGATGTTATTATTTTTCACAGCCTCAGTCAGGACCAGATCCACAGAATTGTGGATATTCAATTGCAGCGTCTGCAAAAGCGTCTGGAACAACAGCAGCTCCTTTTGTTAGTGGATGAACCTGCCAAGGAGTTGCTGGCCCGGGAGGGTTATGATCCGCAATTCGGAGCTCGTCCACTGAAGCGTGCGATTCAGGAATTCCTTCTCGATCCGCTGGCAATGAAGATGTTGGAAGGTGAATTTAAGCCGGGCGATACCATCGCGGTCACTGCGCAAGGCGGCAAGCTGGTGTTTCAAAAAAAGTAGCTGGTGACTCAACAGCAGGTCGTCGCCGTTCAATTTTCAAGGAAATGCCATCGCGCGGCTGCAAGGTGATTGCTGGCCATGGTTCAACGGCGTAGCCCGGGGCAGCAGTTAAGCGGAACTGCTGTGAAACTGTTGCCAGCACCAGCATTGCTTCCATCATGGCAAATGAGTTGCCAATGCACACTCGCGGTCCGCCACCAAACGGAAAATAAGCAAACTTTGGCAACTGCTTTATTTCCGCATCGCGCCAACGCTCAGGAATAAACGCTTCCGGATTTTTGAAATAACGCCCATCACGATGTTTTAACCATTGGCTCATGATCAACGAAGTTCCGGCCTTGATTTGCTGCCCGCCAATTTCGCAGTCTTGCATTGCCTCGCGACCAACTATCCATGCCGATGGATAAAGGCGCATCGTTTCCTTCACCACCATTTCAGTATAAGTTAATTGTGGCAGGTCCGAAAAAGTCGGCGATCTATCGCCCAAAACACGATCAACTTCTTCTTCCAAAGCTTTTTGCACCGCTGGATTTTGAGACAAAAGGTAAAAGCCCCATGAGAGAGCCAGGGCGGTGGTATCCAGTCCTGCCACCATCAAGGTGGTTAACTCGTCGCGCAGTTGTTTGTCAGTCATGCCGCTACCGTCTTCGTCCTGTGCCTTTAGCAGCATCGAGAGGAGGTCGCCTTCGTCACGTCCGCTGGCACGTCGTTCGCGAATTAATCCATAGATAAACGCATCCAACCGGCGCATGACTTGTTCAAAAGGCTTCTCAGTAATTGAGGGTAGTAAGTTGAACAGGATGCGATACCAACTCCATTGCTTCGTGAAGCGTTCCATCACCACTTTGGAGGCTTCGCCTAATTCGTTAATTTCTGGCGGAACAGTGGAATTAAACAGCGTCTTCGTGACTACCTCCGTCGTGACGCGCATCATGTCCAAGTGGATGTCCCGGGTTTCCCCAACTCTCCACGTGCCGAGCATTCCTTGGGTAAACTCCACAATAATTCGCGCGTAAGTGGCTATTCGGTCGCGATGGAATGCGGGCTGCGCCAGACGACGTTGGCGAAGCCAGAAATCTCCTTCGCTCGTCAGAAGCCCCTGGCCGAACAGTCGACGCATGAACGGGGTGCGATAACCAAGCGTTTTGCGGAAATTGCGTGCATTGGTGGCCAGCACATGCTCAATGTGCTCCGGATTGTTTAAAATATAGACGGTTTTGTTGAGGAAGCGGACGGGGACAAGATCGCCATGTTCACGAGCGCACTTTTCCAGAAAACCGAGCGGATTACGGCCAAATTGTGTGAGATTCCCCACCAAGAATGAGCCTTTGGGACCAGATAAAGCATGCAAGGATGAGCCGATTGGCATACCAATTCATAACTAACATGGGTTGAGGCAGTTTACGATTAAATTGAAGAAATCTGTATTGGCCACAGCTTCCTTATGCCACCACTTATCACATATTCATGTGATTTCAAATCTTCTGCCATAAGCTAGAATACAGCAATCAGCCCCATCATTCATTGATACGAGACACATGTTTCAGTCCAGCAATTCAGAAAATGAAAACTAAAAAAATCAATTCGGGCCGCACTCACCAGAATGTTTCAAAGTATCTCAAAGCATCCCTGCTGGCCATCGTGATGGCGGCAACGGCGGTGACGGCGTCGGCACAGGTTACTTATAGAATTTATGCCACGCGCGAAGGCCTGGTGGGTAACAAGACGGCGAATGGTCATATTATCGCTTCACGAGATCACTTTGTCGCTTTGCCCTCTGGGACGGTGCTCGATTGCAATGGATGTTCCACCTATACCGTCAACCTGACCTATCCTACAACTGGCAGGACGGTTAATAACGTTCGGGTTTACGACGTCGGCCCGTGGAATACCAAGGATAATTATTGGCATGTGCCTCGCGCCGAATTTGCCAGTCTGACCCGTGGTTTGCCCGAAGCTCAGGCCGCTTATCAAAATGGATTTAACGGTGGGCATGATGAGTTTGGCCGGTCTGTTTCCAATCCCGCCGGTATTGATCTGGCGGATGGCACGTTCTGGGATGATCTCGGAATGAGTGGCAACGATTGGGTTCAGGTCACCTTTAATTGGGAAGCTCCCACCGGTGCAACCTACATTGTGGATAACGCGAATGCCGGATTTTCCACTTCGGCCAACTGGACAACTGGAACATCGGCCACGGATAAATATGGCGCGGATTATCGCTATCGTTCCACTGCGGCGGTTAGCGACGCAGCCACCTTTACAGCCAACCTCGCTGTCAGCGGCAACTACGCTGTTTATGTCTGGTACCCGGCAGGCTCCAATCGTTCCGCCACGACGCCTTTTGTTATCAGCACCTCGACTGGAACTTCCACCGTCACGGTCAACCAGCAGGTCACGGGTGGCCAATGGGTTAACCAAGGAGTATTTGCCATGAACGCAGGCGTTAACACTGTGAAGGTTTCCTGCTGGACCACCGCCGGTTTCGTTGTTGTGGCGGATGCCGTGAAGTGGGTTAAACAGTAAGTTATCAGTTTTTTGTAGGTAGGTACAGATAGGCCGCGGGGATGGGTGTCCCTGCGGCTTATCTGGTTTTTAAATCCTCAGGCAATGTCTAAATGCCGTGGATTATTATGGATAAGAATCCCGCGAAGGGATTAAGTTATTTCTGTCATGAAGAAAATCTTCGCTATTCTGATTGTCTGCATCGCTGTGGGGGGTATTTACTTTTTTGTGCGTGCGAAGGTTTCTGAAAAGCAAAATGTCCAACAGAGTGAACGGCAAGTTTTTGCAAAAAACATTACCGAGAAGCCTGGTGCTGAACCCACATTACCAACCGCCGTTGCTGTAAAGCCCGTTGCACCGCCAGTATCAGCTCCGCCGACCGATGCCAGCCCGAAACCAACAGCAAGCAAACCTATAACTCATACCGCTGCTGATTTTGTAAAAGGGGAGTTTGATAACATTGTTCTGAACAATGCCTTACACCTGGGAAATGATGCAACGCCGACGACATTTCAAAATAAATATAAACTCTACGGGCTTTTTCATTCCTTGCCGGAAGATTTGTCCACTACATTTAATAAAGTCATTCCGAGCTATCAGGGCACAATCCCTGAGGGGGGTGCGCTTGGTTTCTGGATACGAACCAGAACATCTGACGGCACATGGTCAACCTGGATTGAAGTTGGCGCTGAAAATATGAATCAACCCATCATGCTGGAATCTCCGGCGACGAGTTGGCAATACCGATTGACCTTTTTTGCGAATGATACCGCCACCAGTCCGAACATAACGAGCGTGACCGTAGGAACCGAAGTGCCTCCTCTGGCAAATAACGCTCCAGATGATGATCCGGGTAGAGGGTCAGCCAAGTAAGGGATGCAGAGCCACGATAACTTCTCTCAGCTCTTCCTGGCAACCAATGTAAGGCGCTGCCACCACCAGACAATTTTTCCATTCTCTTCCGTCAGCTCAAAGAGCTTCCGGGCTGATTTCGGCGCAGTGGCAATTAATTCCAACACTTGCTTCCGGTTTTCCGATGAGGTAGCAGCCGTTTCAAAATACCAGTTCAGGTCTGGCTGCTTGAAAGGATGGAGTTGGCTATGGACAACTGAGAAGTTGTTGGCTTCACAAAGCCTGGCCCATGTGCATGGTGTTAGAAAGCGGTGATGGCTGGGATCGCGCAGTTTTTCCACTTGATGCAACCATTCTTCCGCCTCAAGTTCATCATCCTGCACGGAGCCGTCAATAAGGAGAAAGTAACCGCCCGATTTTAGAACACGTGCGGTTTCGCGCATGAAACTTTCCGGCGAACTGAAGTGATGCGCCGCAACCCGACAGGCGACCAGATCGAATGAATCATCAGGGTAGGGGAATTGTTCGGCGGCATGCTGGCTGGTTTGTACCTTGAGTCCACGTTCGGCAGCAGTTTTGGCGGCACGATCTAACATCGGTTGGGCGATATCCGCCAGAGTGACATCGTGGCCGAGGCTTGCCAGATATAAGCCAGTATGACCGCCGCCGGTTGCAACATCCAAAACTTTGGCATCTGGCGGTAGTTGTGTGAATTCCAAACCAGCCTGCACATCCTCCACGTTTTCCAAAATGTGCCCTTGCCCATAGCGATGACTTTGCCGGGCAAATTGTTCCTGAGCGGCTTTCTGAACCTTATCCAGTTTCATGGAACTTATTATATCCCTGCCATGCCATCTAAAGCAACCCGGAGAGAAGTGATTGCTTCATTTACCTTTCAGTGCGAAGCTGGAATGCAGGATTTTATGTTTAAATCCATTTTCAATTTTCACCGGGAACGCCGGGCAGAGTCTCTGGAAACCGCACAGATCAAAATTAAAGGGATGACCTGCCGCAATTGTGTTCAAACAGTCAAAAGGGCGCTCCTTACAAAAAACGGGGTAACGGAAGTTCGGATTGATCTTGAAAGCGGTATGGCGACAATTACGTATGATTCCACTTTGACAAATCTGCCAGTCCTCCACGAAATAATTTTAAGAAAGGGATACTTCCCAGATAAGCCGGTTAATTCGTAATCAATCAAGCTGGCCGCCCGGCTCGGAATGAATCTATTCACTGCCCTGAACAAGGCTCTGTTTTTCGCAATCACCACGGTCACCCGGGACAGCGGTATCATATTTCAAGCATTTGCTTCTCCGACCGGAACACTTGCCCTCATTGCGCGTTTTGATAGAGCCTAATTTGGTCCGGTCTCTACTCTTTTTTGCCTTTCTCAAAATCATAACTGCTTTCCCGGCGCTCAAAGTAAATCATGGCCTTACGGATTATGATCTTCGTGGGCATCTGCGCCAGTATGGTCCGCTCCGCCGGCATTTTGTTCGGGGGGACCTGACCCAGCGGGATGAAACTCTGTCTCTTCATGCTTTTTTCCGCTGGCGCCGGGCGTTGGACTTTTAGCCCGCGTATCACTTTTAATTCCTGGATCGTACTTGGTTTCAGCAACGCTGCCGGAGGGCTTTCCTTTGTTTGTCGCCATAAAATTCCTTTTCTGTTTGTTATTGGCAAACGGCCACTATTTAAACATGGAATAGGAACGAACGCGCTGCAACCAATCGGAACGAAATACTTATGCCGATGCAACTGAAGTCAGGAAACGGAACCATTAGTGTAAGTTGATTGTTGCTTGTGCGGAGGTATTTTATTGTATCACATGAAAGGTTCCAAAGGGAAATCGGTCCGGTTTTTAGAAGTGGTCAAGGCTTGCAGTCGGCCGGAACCGGTCACTTTATGGACCGACCCCATGAAAGACCGGCACTTCAAATCCGCGGTGCGACAAAATCGCGTGATGACCATTGAGCAGGAGAATGTTGGCACCAGAAAGGATGTTGGTATCATCGGATTTATCAAGGAGCGGAATGCTTCCTACTTCATATTTCCCAAGCCCTTGGACGCCTTCACTGGAATGGAAGTCCGTGGCATCAAGTATGAATTAATCAAACAGCCCGCTTCGCTGGACTCTAATGATACTGCCAACAACTCCGATTGGGCAGCAGACGTGTCGAAGACTAAGAGGGAAAAACGTTACTGTGTGACGATTCGTAGAATAGCCGCGGTGAATACGTCACACGAAGTCCAAGCGAAAGATCAAAAAACGGCCAAAGAAAAGGCGCTTGAACTAGAATATGCTCCTGATTTTTCGAATGCCAAAATTTCTCAGCAAGTCTTAGGAGTGGAGGAGTTGTAGACCTCTTCTTCAGTCAATTTAAGATGTCAAATGTAAGGACAAATTATATTTATTAACGTGCTTACTCGGTCACTTCCCATTGAGGATGATGAGATTGTCCTAAATCATCTGCGCTATTTCCCGTCACAAAAGACAAGTTGCCAGATTCGTTACGCGGAAGGTCCAGCCCTTGCATGTTGCTCCGAGCCATATCCAGCCACATTCTAAACCATTCAGATTCATTCCAATCGTTCATGATTTACTGTCCTTTGGCAGAAGAGTTTCCTCAAGGAGGCTTTCACCCCACCGGCCAGGGAATTAATACGGGCATTAAATACAATACTCCTGCCCTTCTTCACGAAGATTATTGTTAATTCTCTTTCCTGATTTGGCTGATATGGAATAAAATTCTTTCACTATGATTCCTCTGGAAGATAACTTTAATGACATTATCGGCAAAGCTCAGCGCGGTTATGAGCTGAGTGATGAACAACTCGCGCAGCAGGCGGGTGTTTCCGTTTCAGATCTTAATCGCGTAAAACAGGGTGATTTTGATGAAAGCGTGGTACGCAAACTCGCTCCGGTTTTAAAACTCAACGCAGACGCTTTAGTGGCCCTTGGAAAAAAATTGTGGTATCCCAAAGATCCCGGAATCATTCCCGGTCTGGCAATGTTCACGACCACTTATGAAGACATGACAGTAAATTCGTTTTTGATCTGGGATCCAAAGACCAAGGCTGCGGTTGCGTTTGATACTGGGGCCGATGCCAGCGGAATGCTGAAACTCGCAAAGGATCAAGGGTTGTCGATTCAGTTGATTCTTCTGACACACACGCATCCGGACCATATTGCTGACCTGGCGAACTTAAAGACTGCAACTGGCGCCAAGGCCTATGTTTGCGAACTTGAAGCGTTTGACGGCGCTGAATCTTTTGCGGCCGGGAAAAGATTTTCAGCCGGTGATTTGCAGATTGAAACCCGTCAAACCAGTGGTCATGCACATGGTGGAATCACGTTCGTCGTCTCCGGGCTTTCCAAGGCGATTGCAGTGGCAGGGGATTCCATCTTTGCCAGTTCGATGGGTGGTGGAATGATTTCATACGACGACGCGTTGCGTAACAATAAGGAAAAGATTTTGACTCTGCCTGACGAAACTATTTTGTGTTCAGGTCACGGGCCGCTCACAACAGTGGGTGAAGAAAAGAAGCATAATCCTTTCTTTGCCTGAACCTCTTTGCCGGGCATGGAGTTTCAGCTTCGTGCCCGGCGTTGCAGGCTTATTACTTTACAACAGCGTGGTCGAGAATCAGATCGCCTTTGATGGCATCGAGGGTAACGCGTCCGCCGACGGGTAACGTCGCGTTGAATGGCACATGTCCAAAAGGAAGACCGATTACCACTGGGACTTTGAGGTGAAGCAGTCTGTCCTTCAAAACATCCTCGAACGTCTGCCGATATTCCTTCGCAGTTTTTGCCTTGGGATCTTCAGACTCACAAAGCCCGACCGCGATTCCCGTGACTTGTTGCAAAACACCTGCGTTACTTAATTGAGTAATGCATCGGTCATAGCGGTAAGGGACT
Organism: Pedosphaera sp.; assembly: GCA_028293285.1. Classification (GTDB taxonomy): domain Bacteria; phylum Verrucomicrobiota; class Verrucomicrobiia; order Limisphaerales; family Pedosphaeraceae; genus Pedosphaera. The sequence goes on along the minus strand of JAQGPC010000179.1, from coordinate 9,531 downwards.
TCATCCACATCTTCAAAAAATAGGATTTTGCCGCGAAAATCCGGTTGATACGGTGTGCCCAGGCTCGCGCACAGCAGCGTGATATTGCCTCCAACCAACTGGCCGGAAACACGACCACGCCGCAAAATGGAAACTGTTTTTCCAGTATATCCCTGGCAAATGCTGCCGGGCGGCCTGGCTTCCGTGAGAATCTTCACAAAGCTATCTCGACTGAATTGTGGGTAATTATCCTTGATGAAGTCCGATGCCAGCATGGGGCCATGAAAGGAAAGCAGGTTGGACTTTTTCAAAAAGGCAGAATGCAGTGAAGTAATGTCGCTGTAACCGACAAAAATCTTCGGGTTCTCACGAATCTTGCGATAGTCGAGCAATGGCAAAATCCTGGCAGTTCCATACCCCCCGCGAACGCAAATAATGGCCTTCACCTTGCGGTCGCAAAACATTTCCATGAGATCGCTCGCGCGTTCACGGTCTGTGCCGGCGAGGTAACCCCAACGCTTCCGTGCGTTGCGCGAAAGTTTGGGTTTAAAACCGAGTTCGCTTATCACGAGCAGGGATTGGTCAATGGCCTTTGGGTCGGGCGGTGCGCTCGCAGGCGCGATAATTCCTACAGTGTCACCAAGGTGCAAACGTTCGGGTAGGATGGGCATGATATAAACGGTGGTTGGAGTTTAAAAATCGTGACAAATTATGTTTTACTGGTCCGTAAGGAAAGCAGCTCCTGTTGAGTCAGGTGAAATGTTTTTTCCAATTCACGGGAGAGCTTCGCCACACCTTCTTCATTGCCGGAGTGCGCCAGTTCCTCAAGCTTTTGGCAAAGATTGGCCATTTTACTCGCGCCGAGATTGAAGCTCATGCTTTTAAGCGCGTGCGCGTGAAAAGCCATTTTGTGCGGATCAGCAAGAAACTGGTTGATCTGAGAAATGCGCTGGGGCGCGTTTTCCAGAAATAGATCAATCATTTCTCTCAACATTCCACCGCCGTTTGCAGGTGTTTCACGCAGTTCAGTCAGAAGCGATTGATCCAGCAAGCTGCCATTTAAACCATGGTTGGTAAGAAAGGCGGTATCTGATCGTTGGGCCATGAGTCTGGCCCAACGTTCCAATGAACCTTGCAGTTCGGTGATGCGCACTGGCTTGGAAATATAGTCATCCATGCCGGCTTCCAGGCATTTTTCGCGATCACCCAGCAGCGCATTTCCGGTCATGGCGATGATGCGTGGACGACGGTTTTCCGGCCAGCGTAGATGAATTTGGCGGGTGGCTTCCAAGCCGTCCATCTCGGGCATTTGCACGTCCATGAGAATAATGTCGTAAGGTTTTTGCTCCAGAGCTTTGATGACTTCCAGACCATTCTGGGCCACATCAGCGCGGTAACCGAGTTTTTGCAAAACGCTGAGCCCAACTTTTTGATTGATGGGATTATCATCCACGAGCAACAGGCGCAGGGGAAAACGCTTGGAAAAGTTGGCGTCGAGCGAAGGCAATGCCGGAGCTTTCTTTTCGCGTTGTAGTTGAATGCTCAATCCGCGATACAACGCATCCAGGAGTTGCGATGGGCGAATTGGCTTGTGGACGAAGATGGAAATGCCAAGTTGCGACGGTCGCGTATCGTCGCTCCGCACGCGCACTGAAGAAAGCAGGAGCAGGGGAAGCGTGCGGCCATTGGGCAGGGCGCGGATTTCCTGTGCCAGCGCCAGGGCGTCCGCACCATGAAGTTGCAGGTCAAGAATTGCCGCATCAAAAATTTGATTGTCCGCTAATATTTCCAAAGCTTCTTTTCTGGTGGTTGCCACTTTGGAAATGAGACCCCATTGTCTGGCACGGTGAGTGATGATCTCGCGGTTTGTGGCATTGTCTTCAACGACTAAAACACGTTTGCCTGCGAGTTGTGGTTGCAAACTCTGCCAGCTAGTCGGCGTGGTGGAAGCCGTGGATTTCGCAAGGATAGTAAAATGAAACGTAGCGCCCTTGCCCGCGTCACTCTCCACCCATACCTTGCCACCCATCAATTCCACCAGGCGCTTGCAAATGGCCAGTCCCAAACCGGTGCCGCCGTAATGGCGCGTGGTTGAGGCATCCACTTGTTGAAACGATTTGAAAAGCCGGTGTTGTTTATCCAACGGTATGCCGGGACCGGTATCGCGGACTGAAAAGTGCAACAAAAGTTTTTCAGAATGACGGGGAAAATCCGTTTGCCCCGAGTTATCCAGTTCACCTGTGGCGGGCTTCACCTGAATAACGACTTCGCCTTGAAGCGTGAATTTGACGGCATTGCCGACGAGATTGACCAGAATCTGACGCAGACGTGTGACATCGCTGATCAATATTCTGGGAATGGAATCGTCAACCATGTAGGCGAGGTCGAGTTTCTTCTCTGCGGCCTTCGGAGCCAGCAAGTCGAGCGCCTCTTCAATACATGTGTGCAGTTCGAAAGGATGGCTTTCCAGTTCCAACTTGCCGGATTCAATTTTTGAAAAATCAAGAATGTCATTGATGATGGTCAACATCGCGTCCGCGCTGCTGCGGGTGGCTTCCACATATTCACGCTGCTCATCGGCCAGTTCCGTGTCCAGCAGCAGGGCGGTCATGCCGATCACGCCGTTCATCGGCGTGCGAATCTCATGGCTCATGTTCGCCAGGAATTCGGATTTAGCCAGCGTCGCTTCCTCCAATTTCTGGTTGAGCGATATCAATGACGAATTGCTTTCAACGAGTTGTTTCTGACTTTCACGCAATGCGCGATAGGCTTCATCGCGTTGCAATTGGTTAAGATAGGCGCGTGAATGATAGCGAATGCGGGCAATCAATTCGATTTTGTCCGGAAGCTTGACCAGATAATCATTCGCCCCGGCGGCAAATGCCTGGCCTTTGACCTGCGGATTTTCATTTGTGGACAGAACAATGATTGGGATGTCCTTGGTTGCCGGATTGGATCGAAATAAATTGACCAGCATGAGACCATCCATTCCCGGCATCACAAGATCCTGCAAAATGACGGTTGGCTTGATCTGATTGGCAACGTTCACCGCTTCATTGGGATCGGAGCAATAATGAAAATCCAAATCAGGCTCATTGGCCAGGGAACGACGGATGGCTTCGCACACCATGGCCTGATCATCCACCAGCAGAACCATGAAGTGATACTCTGGCGGCTGCAAAGCCGGTGAGTTCTGCTCCGTAACGGGGTTATTCAGGTCAGGCGCGAGCATGGCATTTAATTGTATTGACCATCATATTCGTCAGGCGATTGCTAATCCTGTCAATCGCCAATATCTCCGAAGCGGCGTTAAGTTGAACTGCAGCTTTGGGCATGCCATAAACGGCGCTGGTAGCCTGATCTTGAACAATGGTCAAATAACCTGCATCACGGAGCGCCTTCAGGCCATAAGCGCCATCCTTACCCATGCCCGTCAACAGAATCCCCACGGCATCTCCCTGCCAGAAACGGTTAATGCTATTAAAAAGAACATCGATAGAGGGCCGATAGGAGCAGCAATCGGAAGGCTGTGCGGTGTAACCCAGCCGGTTAGGGCCGACAAATGCCAGGTGATTTTCCGTGCCTGCCAGTAAAACGGTGCCGGGTTGCGGTGAATCGCCTTCACGTGCCAGTCGCACGGTCAAAGGGGTTTGATAGTTCAGCCAGGTAGCGAGGCCTTCGGCAAACTGGCGATCAACATGTTGTACGATGACAATTGCTGCGGGAAAATTCGCTGGCAACTGTGAAAGAATTTTCGCAAGCGCAGCCGGGCCGCCAGCAGATGCGCCGAAAGCAACCAAGGGAGTTTCGTCGGCTACCGTGATGCGAGCGTTACCAGCAATCGGAAAAAAAGAGTTCTTTCCCACTTCGCTGCCTAATAATCTGTTAATAGTTCGGATTTTTCCAAGCAACGCTTCTGCCCCGGCATCAGATAGGGATTCGAGAACGGGAGTGTTTACAGCATCCAACGCGCCCGCGCCCATGGCTTCAAAAACCTTGGAACAACTTTTATTCATGTCCGCCGTGACCACGACGATGGCGCATGGGTTTTTTGCCATGATTTTTCGCGTGGCTTCGACACCATCCATTTCCGGCATAATTAAATCCATCAGGATAAGATCCGGCGTGTCCTGTGCGCATCGTTCCACGGCTTCGTTGCCATTCCTTGCCACCCAGGCGAGTTCATGTCCGCGTGCAAGAAGCAGCACCCGCCGCATCGCTTCGATGGCAATCAGCATGTCGTTGACAATCGCGATTCTCATGATTCCGCCTCGCCAATCAAGTCCACTACCGCTTGCAAAAGCGTTTCATTGTGAAAGCTGCCCTTGGTCAAATAATAATCTGCCCCGGCTTCCAATCCGCGCATCCGGTCTTCTTCGCGATCTTTGTACGATACAATCATCACGGGAATGGATTTAAGCTTTGGATCTTTTTTGATGAGCGTGGCCAGTTCGATGCCATCCATACGTGGCATATCCACATCGGTGATGACTAAATCGTAATTACCGGTGCGAACTGCATTCCAACCGTCCATGCCATCCACCGCCACTTCAGTAACGTAGCCATGACTCGCAAGGAGCTTTCGTTCCAATTCACGGACCGTCAAAGAGTCGTCGATGGCGAGAATGCGCTTGCTGCGTTTGGTTTCAACATCAATGGCTTTCCTTTGCACGCTGTCCAAATCGCCGGTGGCAACAAGCTTTTCAATGGAACGAACCATGTCTTCAACATCCAGAATTAACACGGGTGAACCATCTTCCATCAAAGCACCGGAACTGATGTCTTTCACTTTTCCCAGTCGCGGATCCAAACCCTGCACGACCAGTTCGCGCTCACCCAGCAGATTATCCACCACTAACCCATAACGCGCTGTGCGGTCGCCGAGCACAACCACCGAGAGTTGATCACCGGACAATGCATGCTCCGCGCGATCCAATACCTGATGTGCCGTTACCAATCCAATCTGCTGATCGCCCAACGTGAAATAGTTGCGGCCTTCGAGCGTGTTGATTTTGCTTTTTGGAATTTTTAGGGCGCGAACGATTTGTGCCAGCGGTATTGCATAAGGCTCGCCCGCCACTTCCAATAGCAATGCTCGCAATACTGAAAGCGTCAGGGGAAGCTGCAATTGAAAACGCATGCCTTTGCCCGGGCGCGTGATCATGCGCACCGTCCCGCGCAAGCTCTTGACCACATTCTGGACCACATCCAATCCAACACCACGTCCGGATATTTCCGTGACGGTTTCCTTCATTGTAAATCCGGGGAGTAATAAAAACTCCAACAGTTCCATCTCGCTTAACTTTTCGGCAACGCTGCGGGCGATTAATCTTTTTTGCACGATGGCTTCACGCAGCTTCTCTGGATCGACACCGGGGCCATCGTCTGAAACAATAATCAAAAGCATCCCGCCGCCGTGGCGCGCTTCTAAATGGACAGTGCCCTCAGCGGGCTTGCCTGCACGCTGTCGCTCTTCCGGCATTTCGCACCCATGATCAACTGCATTTCGCAACAGATGGGCCAATGGTGCCTCCAACCTTTCCAGAATTTCCCGGTCAACCTGAGTATATTCCCCGGTGACTTCCAACTTTATTTCCTTGCTGAGGGAGCGGGCAAGATCGCGCACCATGCGCGGGAACCGGTTCACGCCGTCGCCAAATGGGCGCATGCGGCACTGCAAGACTTCCTGATATAACCGATGCGAGAGATTGGCCGAGCGTCGATCAAACATCTCCAGGTCCATCATTCGGTCGGACAGGAATTGACGGCATTCGGTGACCTTGCCTAATGCTTCATTCATCTGGTCCTGGGCCCGCTCGGACAATTGATACGGTTCCAGTGTATCGCGCAAGCCCTCCAACGATTTGGTCAAATCGAATTGAAGTCGTTTCAAGCGCCTCATGGAATCGGCAAACGGATGCAGCCAGCGTGATTCCACGAGTGATTCACCCGCCAGGCCGAGCAGCCGGTTAAGGCTGTCTGCCGTCACCCTCAAAGCCTGGCTTGGCGTTTCATTTTTGCTGCTGACGGTCGGAAGAGTTGCGTCGAGATGTTTATCGCCGGCGATGTTCTTCAAGGCAAGCTGCGGCGCGCTTTCGGTCAGGCTAGCTTGACCTGATACTTTCCCAGCCAAGGACGAGAGGAACCGATTGATTTGGGTTTCGTGATCCGATTCCCATTTGTTTATTTCCGATTCACGACATTTGGAGATATGCAGGAGCAGATCGATGCCTTGAAAGAGCAAATCTATTTCCGCCTGGCCCAATTGAACCAGGCCATTTTGGGCTGCCACAAAACAATCTTCCAATGCATGAGCTATCTTTACGGCCATGCCGAGATTGACAATCCGTGCCGCACCCTTGAGCGAATGGGCTGCGCGCATCAAAACTTCCAGATGATGACTTGCCGTCGGATTACGCTCAAGTTCGAGCAAGCCGCTGGTAAGAATGGCAGCTTGATTCTCTGTTTCAGCTTGGAACAGTTCCAGCATGGACAAGTTGCTTAAATCTTCCAGATGACGATCCTTTTTCACGTCAAACTCCTGTTCAAGGTGGAGAAAAGAAGTTCCTCGTCCAAACAGCCGATTGACCGGTCCATCCAGCGCAAAATTCCCTTGGTAAAATTCGAACTGGTTCTGGCGATAGTAGCAGGGATTTCGCTCAATTCTTCCTGTTGATAGCGATGGATGCCATACACTTCATTAGCGGGAAAGGCCAGCCGGTTACCATTCCACTCCGTAACGACCAGGCGATTATAATCGGTCAGTGGCTTTTCATTATTCTGTTCACGTTCCAAACCCAGCAGACGTCCCAACGAAACGCATATCACTAATCCTCCCCGCACATTTACCAACCCCAGCACAATTCCCTTTTGGCGATGGGGCAATGAGTGGATGTTGCGTTGTTCCAGCACCTCTTGAAAAACGGCAATGGACAGAGCCAGCCATTCGGTATCGATTCTGAAGGTAATCACTGAAGTTTTTCCGGCAACCGTCTGCTTTTTTTCGCGAGAGAAATATTCGGTCCACTCGCGGCGGTAATTCGCAGGCAACTCTCGATCGAGCAGACGAACACCAGCCAGGGAATAGATGGGGCAATTCCGGCAATGGACAAATTTGGCAAGCTCCGGGCAGGTGCCGTCACCAATCACTCCCACCTTGTTCCAACAATCAACAATCTCTCCAGCGGCAATCTGCGAAACAGCAAGAGACGGGTTTTCCCCGTTGCTTGTAACCGTCTCAGAAGGCTTTGCGCTGTTGGAATTCACGACGTTGTTTTGTTAAGTATGCTTTTTGGCGCGCTCGGCTCGCTTATAAAGAAGTTTGGCATGTGCATTGTCGCCCTTTTTTTCAGATAACGCGGCCAACTGAACCAGAGTCTCGTAATGATTCGGTTCCAAGTAAAGTGCCCGACGATACAACTCGCTTGCCTGGGAATCCGCTCCGGCTGCGTCCCGGACCAATCCCAACAAATAGTAAGCTTCTGCCGAGACACCTTGTTCGCGTAGATAGGTTTCACACACCGTAGCGGCTTCGGTCAGATGACCTGCATCTGCCAACTGGCGGGCTTTATTCAAATCAGCTCGGGAAGCATTTTCTTTATTGGCATGTGAGGACAATTTCAGTTGTCGGACTGGATGAAGTTTGCTCGCAGGCGCCAGCGGTGAAGGAGGTTCGCGCAAGAGCTTTCTCTTTAACACACGTTCGGGATCAGAATCCACTTTGCGACAAGCGAAGCCCGCAGGCAAACCTGTTGAGATAAAACCATGCTTCGAAGCGAGCATTACTTCGGCGGAACCCACGAAAAGTGTGCCTGATCCTGCAAGCAACCCATGTAATTTTCGCAGCGCATTTGCCTGGGTAGCATCATCAAAATAAATTAATAAGTTCCGGCAAAAGACAAAATCGTAACTCGCACTTTCCTTGAGAATATTTTCATCCAGCAGATTTCCTCGATGAAATTGAACCTGTTTTTTTATTGTGGGGTCCAAGACATAGCCGTCCTTGGCAAATTTGAAATAATCATCCCGGAATTGCAGTTCCTTCCCGCGAAAAGAATTTTTACCATAGACTGCGCGTTGAGCAGTGGCCAGCGCACGCGTGCTGATATCCAGCGCATCAATTTGAAAACGGTCTTGGGGAACGCCGGCTTCCAGCAGGGTGATGGCTATGGAATATGGTTCTTCACCGGAAGAGCAGGGGACGCTTAGCAGGCGCAAAACTCCGGTGGAATGGGTCGCCAGCCATTCGCCAGCCATGCGGTGTAGTGCGGTGAAAGCTTCCTTTTCCCGAAAGAACCAGGTTTCAGGTATTACGACTGCCTCGATAAGAGCATTCAGTTCGGCAGGTGATTGCTGCAACAATCTCAGGTAGGCTCCCTGCCTGAGCAAGCCATGACTTTGCATCCGATGCCTGATGGCGCGTCCAATCAATGAGGAACCAATGGTTGGAGCATGCAACCCTATGGTTTGTTTGAGTAGATTTTCGATCTGGTTCATGGAATGCCTTCCAAGGTTTCGCAGAATAGCACGTCGCGCACCCGATTAGAAATCAGACGTTGTTCATGCACCCATTGAATGGTCCCGTTACCATCCATCAGCACTGGTCCCAAATAAGGCGCGTTCCCCAGATTCAGGCCGGGTTCAATGAACTCTCCTGGCTCACGACGAATCATTTCCGTGGCGTGTTCGGCAATCAAACCCAAGTGATGCCTTTTGCCGGTTTCGTCAGGATAATGAATGACAATGATACGCGTGCTCAATCGCTCACTGGCGGGTTCGCCCAGAGTTAATTGACTTAAATCAATCGCTGGAACTGGTTGACCGCGATAATTAAAAATTCCCGCCACACCACGCAGGGCTTCGGGAAAACGCTTTAGTTCCAGCAAGGGTAATACTTCAATGACCCGGTTTGCTTCCAGGACATAACGGTCTTTGCCAAGTTGAAACATCAGGAAGAGCATAATGAATCAGGCTCCATCCAATTTAAAACGGGATACACTGCTTTGCAGGCCGCGAGCGGCATCATTGAGATGCTCAATGGCCTGATTTGATTGCCGGAGAGATTCGGCCGTTTGGTGAGCGGCTTCACTGAGCTGCGTGAGCGTTTCACTGATTTGTTGCGCTCCGGTCGCCTGCGATTGCATGCCCTCATTCACTGTTTGAAACCGTGGACTCAGCGCCTGCACCTGATGGATGATTTGTGCGAGCTGAATGCTGACCTGTCGAATTTCCTCGGCTCCACGCCGCACTTCCTCGGAGAATTTATCCATGCCCATCACTCCGGCTGAAACGGCCGATTGCATTTCCTTGACCATTTTTTCGATGTCGTAGGTGGCCACGGCAGTTTGATCGGCCAACCGGCGGATTTCCATGGCCACGACGGCAAAGCCAAGTCCATATTCGCCCGCCTTTTCTGCTTCGATGGCGGCATTCAGCGATAAGAGATTCGTCTGGTCAGCCACCTTGGTAATTGTCGTGACAACGGAATTAATGTTGCTCGTCTTTTCATTAAGCACCGCCAGTTTGGAAGTAATGGAACTGGAAGCCTCCATG
>JAQGPC010000143.1 GCA_028293285.1 Pedosphaera sp. | reverse complement strand
GCTCGCCCATTTCGCCAGCCTCTGTTTTAGCGAGGTGTCCCGGGCCTCAAGCAACTTGATAATCGTGGGAACCGCGTCCCGCCCTAGCTGACGAACGACCTTCTCTGCTTGGTCGTTTTTTGGACCGGGATGCTGGTCATCCAGCTCCATCAACCAGGCGCTTAACCTTCGACCTTCATAAGCTGGTTCGCGTGAATGGAACGCTGCCAGACTCCCACCAAAGCGGCGAGTAAAACTGCCAGCGCAATACGATACTTTCTCTCCATGTCCGTATTGTGAGCGGGCCGGTGTTTAAATGCAAGGGTCGGCTGAATTCATAGGGCTGGAAGACGGCATTTACCTTTACAGCCTGGCTGGCTTGCTTGAACATTGTTTCCGGAAAACAGCATGAAATTCGAGACTTGGTACCTTGCTATTGATAATTCTGTACTATGCTTTTGCGGGAATATTGATTTGGCGTTTCTGGTTGCTCACGCGGAGGATGAAAGCAAATGTGTTTAGAGTTTTGTTGCGTTCCGGCTTAATGGCACTGCTCCTTGCCTTTATATACGATGTCAGCGAAGGTGGTGCTTATGCTGGTCCAGCCATCATTGGCTTTGGACTGGCCGTTCCGCTACAGATAACTGCAGCCGCAGGTCGTATCTGGATTTGCCATGCTATTCTCATACCAATGGCATGGACGTGGATGCTCTTTACTGGCGTCGCCCTCTTCGTTCGGCTTTACAAAGAGACAATGAAACGGGCTGAAGATAGAGTGCGGTTGGGGCGTTAACAAGGCCACGACACAATTAATATTAGGCTCCTTACAATATATATGCGCATACTTTCATACGCCTTGCTGATTTTTGGGTTCTTTTATATTTGCTATTGCCAATTGGTGGTTGGCCCACTCTCACGCGTGGTGCTTCATGAGCAATATGCTAAACTTCCCAAACAGGAGTCTTACAGCAAGGATGATGTTGGGCATGCTATCCTATTTGCGGTTAGAGATATGAAACAGCACGTTCCATTATTTATTATCGGGGCTTTCATGATGCTTCGCGGAGCTATGATCCTCGATTATACGAAGAGACCTAAATGAAGTGACAGGGTTGAGGCAGTTGTGTTTAGTCTTCAACTAATTATTAGAATTCAGCACATGCTCGACATTCTCTTAACCATTGGCACGTTTGGAACCTTCGTCATTTTCGCCATTTGTATTTGGTTGATCAAAAGGGAAAAAGATAAAGCGAAGCGCGCCAAAGACCCTTCGGAACACGATACTAAGCATTTGTAACCGCAGTATTGTCCGCACTTAAGACTAACCTGCTCAGCCAAAATCCCCGCGACTTATCCTGCCAAATGAGTTAACTTAAAGCGTGCTATTGTCGGCTCAAGCCTCATAGTCGTCCGCTTTATGCCATTTCGTGCTCTTGGCCTCGATGCCAAAATTCTAAAAGCTGTCCAGGAAGCTGGTTACACCGAACCCACACCCATTCAGGCCGCGGCCATCCCGCAAATCCTCGCCGGACACGACCTCATCGGCATCGCCCAGACCGGCACCGGCAAGACCGCCGCCTTCGTGCTGCCCATTCTCGCCAAGCTCGCCGGTCCGGTCACTGGCAATCGTCGTCCCGGCATTCGCGCGCTGGTTGTCGCACCGACACGTGAACTCGTCTTGCAAATCGAGGAAAACGTCCGCGCTTATGCAAAACATCTCCCGCTCAAAGTGGCCACCGTCTTTGGCGGCGTCGGCGAACACGCGCAAGTCCAGGCCTTGCGCTCCGGTGTTGATATGGTCATCGCCACGCCGGGACGTTTGGTGGACCTCGCCGTGGAACGTCGCAACGGCGATTTCGCCGGACTGCAATTCCTCGTGCTCGACGAAGCCGACCGCATGCTCGACATGGGTTTCCTTCCCTCCATCCGGCAAATCGTGAAGATGTTGCCCAAGCAACGCCAAACGCTCCTTTTCTCCGCCACGCTTTCGAAAGAGATCGAAGGACTCACGCACGAATTTCAACACGCGCCCAAAACCGTCCAGATTGGTCGTCGTTCCAATCCCGCCGAAACTGTCACTCAACTCGTCTACGAAGTGCCGAAGCATTTGAAGTCCGCCTTGCTCGTGCATCTTCTGCGCGACCCGAAGCTCGATATGGTGCTCGTCTTCTCGCGCATGAAGCACAGCGCCGACCGCATCGCCCGCAGTCTCGAACACAGCGGCATCAAGACCGCCACGCTCCATTCCAACCGTTCGCAAAATCAACGTCTGAAAGCATTGAAGGATTTCAAATCCGGCGCAGTGCGCGTGCTCGTGGCAACCGACATCGCCGCACGCGGCATTGATGTGGACGGCATCTCGCACGTGGTGAATTATGATTTCCCGATGCACGCCGAAGATTATGTGCACCGTATTGGCCGCACCGGTCGCGCCCATGCAGTGGGAGATGCCATCAGCTTTGTGACGCCGGAGGATCACGGCCCCTTGCGTTCGTTGGAACGCTTCATTGGTCGTGGCATTGTGCGCAAGCGTGCCGAAGATTTTAATTACAATGTCACCGCCCCTGCCCACGCACCGGAAGGTGATCGGAACCGTCGTCCCATGCAAGGCAATGCGCGTTCCAATCAACCAGCACGCCCCTCACACGGCGGCAACTCTGGACCGCGTCAGCATGGTGGTCAACGCAGTGGTTCCTCTTCCGGACGTCCCGGAGGCGGAAACCGCTGGCGTCGTTGAGTTAAAGTAAATATTTCGTAGTGTCCAAACAGTTTTCTCTTGCTTCGCAAATGCTTAACGCGTAAGGTCACGGCAACCCAATTGCCCAATGACTGAACAGCAGAGAAAATCTATCTACAAGTGCGCCTGCCTTGAAAGGGCGCAACGCAGGGAGAAAATTTGTCTGGCCTGCTTACAGTCATTGGATTGGTCTCAATCAAGGACTCTCCTAATATGAAAAGCTATCTCCTCTCGAAACTTCCACGCGTGTGCAGTCTGGCGATTGCCATTTTTGCTGCGGCAATGACGATGACTTCCGTCCAGGCTCAAATCCAAACGGCAGGCACCTTGTTTGTAAACATCGACGCCACGACGGTTGCCGCCGGTGCATTGGCTGACATCACGAATTCAGGTTCGCTGGGTGGTTTTTTTGAGACGCGGCCGGGTGGCATCTCAATCGGCACTACGAATGGAGTGAATGGCATTCAATTTGTGGGCACCAATTACATGGTGCTTTTGAATGGTGTCGGCGGTGCCTTGATTCCCCCGCCCTCAGGGTTGGTAGGCGCCAACGCGACGGCTTCAATTGAAGTGTGGGTTTACAATCCATCGGTTGCGGATGATGAATGTATGGTCGCTTGGGGGCGGCGTGGCACGACCGGCCAGAACATGGCATTCGAATATGGTTACAACGCGGGTCTGGGAGCGGTGACTCACACCGGCGCGGCCAATGACATCGGCTGGGACAATTTCGGCGGCACACCGTTAAATAATCGTTGGCATCACCTGGTCTATACATACGATGGAACTACGGAGAGCGTTTATGTGGATGGCTCGCTGGTCAACAGCAAGGCGGCTTCGTTCACAATCGCCACCAATGCGGGCATCAGTCTGGCGGCGCAGTGGACGAACAACGCGAGCAATACCGGCACCGTAATCAGCAACGCTCCGGCATTCGCGACATTGGGTCTCGCTCGCGTGCGCATTCATGACGGGGCTTTGACGGCTTCACAAGTGCTGGCCAATTTTAATACCGAAAAAGCCACGTTCATCGCGCTGCCACCCGTGCCACAGTTTTTGACCGCCGGTCCAGTGCACCGTTACTCCTTCAACGAACCAGTCACAAATGATGCGACGGGTTTATTAATTCACGATTCGATTGGCACCGCTCACGGCGTGGTGCAAGGTTTGCCCGGCTCAAATACGGTCGGGCAGTTTTACGGAGGACGACTTCTGTTGCCGGGCGGACCGCAGAACACAACCGCCTATGGCGATTTGCCAAATGGTTTACTTTCGGCCAACAGCACGAACAACGGCGGTTCCGGCGAGGTGAGCATCGAAGTCTGGTATAAGAATACCGGCGGACAAAGCTTAAGTTGGGCGCGCGTGTTTGATTTCGGCTCGGTAGGAACAAATGGCGTTCCGGGAATGGAACTCACCGGGCCAGGCGGTTTCCCTGCCGCTGGCAGCACCGGCCCAGATACGCTTTATTATAGTGCCCAGATGACTTCGGGTATAAACCAACGCCGGCTGGGATGGCAAAATAAAGATCCGCTGCCCGCCGGGAGCACTACGAACAGTGCCGCCACCCAGGGGGATGTATTTACCATGGGCACTTTTCAGACCGACCGTCACATAGTGGTTACCTGGCAGGAAAGCACCGGACAAATTATTGCCTATGAGAATGGAACCCAGGTCGCTGCAATCGTTGCCACGAACGCCATAAGCGCGATCAACGATGTCAACCTGTGGCTCGGTCGCTCACAGGGCGGCTTTTCGGACACCGGTCTGGCTGGCGAATACGATGAGGTGCGTTTCTACACCAATATTCTTTCGGCTGGCCAGGCGCTTGGAGATTTTCAAGTTGGACCCGATACGATCAATACCAGTGAACAGGCCGCCAGCATTGTGGTTCAGCCTCAAAATGCAACGGTGCTTCAAGGTTCCCCTGCTTCATTTTACGTGATTGCATCCGGCAGCCCGGCAGTTTCATACCAATGGAAGCGCAATGGTTCAAATATTCCCGGTGCCACTGCCAATACTTTCAACCTTACCGCGGTCACCATGGCGAATAACGCCGAATCTTATTCTTGCGTGGTGTCTAATTTCACCAGTTCCACCCCTCACACGCTCACCAGCAGTAGCGCAACGTTGACCGTCGTGCCCAATCAAGCACCACCCGCGCAGTTCTTGCGCGAAACGCGCGATGGAAATCGCAATAACTATAATACAGCCACCAGTGGTCAGGTGGGCGGACTCTTCACCTCCGGTGCCACCCCCGGACCCGTAACGCACCTCGGCTTTTACGATTTGAACAAGGACGGATTGTTCAAGGATCATCACGTTGGCATTTTCAACTCCAGCGGATTAACGCTCCTGGCTTCCGTCGTCGTTCCGGCAGGCACCAGTGCCTACCTCACCAATGGTTACCGTTGGGTCGCCTTGAATCCGCCGCTGATGCTGACTCCCAATACCACTTACATCCTTGAGGCTGAAGTGTTCAATGGCGATGGCGACGGTTGGCCGGACATTTATATTCCCGGCAGTTGGAACCCCTATTTCGTCGGCACCAACGGCCCTGCCACCCGCCAGGCACGCTTCTCCGGCGGCGTCTGGCCCAGCAATCCTACGAGCACCTCTACCCTCAATGCCTCGTATGGTGCGCCTAACCTTGCGACTCTCCCCATTGGGCCGGTTATCGCTACGATGTTACAAACCTCGGTCACGCAATACTCCGGATTAACTTTGAGCGTCCCTGTGATCGCCAATGGTCAGGGCCCTGTGAGCATCCAGTGGTACAAGGCTCCCAGCACGCCCTTGACCGGCCAGACAAATTCCTCCCTCGTTATTCCCGCTGTATCATTAGCTGATGCTGGCGATTACTATGTGATTGCTAACAACGCGTTCGGACCTAGTCAAAGTGCCAACGTAACGGTCACCATATTACCCGGCAGTCCGGTAACCATCACCCAGCAACCGACGAACACCACCATTCCCGAAGGTTATCCCGTTTCATTCTCTATTACCGCTGGCGGCACTCCCCCCTACACCTATCAATGGAGCCACAATGGCTCGCCGGTCGCCGGAGCTACGAACAGTATATTCAGCCTTGCCGCAGTGTCTCTCGCTAATAATGGCGATTCCTACTCCTGCGTAGTCTCCAATGTTGCTGATGGCATCGCCTATTCCACCAACAGCTCCAGCGCAATACTCACAGTCCAACCAAACAAAGCTCTCGCCTTGCAATTCCTGCACGAGCCTGCGATTGGCAACCGGGATGATTACAACGGAGTGGTCGGCGGAAACTTCCTCGTGGGTGCAACCGATGCCCTCGTGACACATGTGGGATATTATGACATGAATGGTGATGGCTTAAACTACGATCATCGTGTTGGCATCTTCAGCCCCAGTGGCCTTACCCTGCTGACTTCCGCGGTGGTCCCGGCGGGCACCGGTGGCTACCTGACGAACGGCTACCGTTGGGTTGCACTTAATCCGCCCTTTGTCCTTACAAATAACACCGCTTATATTTTCGCCGCCGAAGTCTTCAGCGGTAGTGGCGATGTCTGGCCCGATGTTTTTGTCCCGACAAATTGGAATACCTATTTCGTCGGAGCCAACGACGGCACCACGCGGGCGGCACGCTTCGGCAGCGGCACTTGGCCTTCTGCCATTACGAGTGGCACTGCTGCCAATGCCATGTATGCCGCGGGTAATTTGGCCGTTCTTCCCATTGGCTTACCCACGGTTGCCATGCAACAATCCAACATCACGATTTATGCCGGTCAGAGTGTGACACTCTCAACCACAGTAAATGGTGAAGCCCCCTTGACTCTTCAATGGTACAAGGCTCCCAGCACGCTTTTGCCGGGCCAAACCAATACTTCGCTTGTCTTGTCCAATCTGGCCGTTTCCGCCTCGGGCGATTATTACGCGATCGCCACTAATCCGCAGGGTTCCACTCAAGGCAACAATGTTACCCTTAACGTTCTGGCCCTCACTCCTCCCATCATCACTCAGCAACCTCAGCCACAGAGTGTTTATTTACACCAACAAACGACATTCAGCGTGAGTGCCATTGGACAGCAACCTCTCAGCTACCAATGGAAATTCAACGGCACACCCATCTCCGGTGCGACCGGAAGCGCCTTTACCCTCCTGGATGCGTCCAATGCTAAGATTGGTGACTATCAAGTCACAATAACCAACAGCCTTGGGACAACCAACAGCGCCCTCGCCACCCTTTCCCTCCTGTCAGTGCCTGAAGGAAGCTATGAGGCGGCAGTACTCAATGCCAATCCGCTGATTTATTATCGTTTTAATGAAGTTGGTGGCACCAATGTGGCCTTTAACCTGGGCAGTCTTGGTACTGCGAATAACGGCACTTATCAAGGCTCAATCGGCGTGGGCGCGGGTCCGCAACCGCCCGACTTTTTTAACTTTGAATCCACCAATTCGGCACCCACGTTTGACGCACAAACCACAGACATCCGCATCCCGGCGCTTAATCTCAACAGTAACGCTCCCGTTGCGGTTACCCTTGCCGCCTGGATTAACCGCTCCGGCCCCCAACAGACCTATGCCGGCATTATTTTCTTCCGTGGCACCGGGGGCGCCAACGGTTTTGGCATCAAGCAGGATCTAACCAGCGGCGCTGATGTGCTGGAATACCACTGGAACAACACCTACTTCTCCTTCGCGAGCCAGCTATACGTTCCCGACTCCCAGTGGGTTCTTGCCGCACTCGTAGTCCAGCCCACCAAAGCCACTCTCTACATCCATGATAATATCGGTCTGTTGAGCGCCACCAACGTCGCCGCTCATGCGGGAGTGTCCTTCTCCGAGAACACTACCTATGTGGGTTGGGACGCTGCCTTGGGCAGCACTGCCCGGAGATTCTATGGCATGATTGATGAAGCCATGATCTTTGACCGCGCGCTCACCCCGGCCGATTTGAATGCGCTCTACAACGCCGCAGCCACTCAGTCGGTCAAGCTTACCTCCACTTTCACCGGCTCCAGCCTTATCCTAAGTTGGCCTGCGGGCACACTTCAACAAGCCGATGAAGCCGCCGGTCCTTACTCGGATATGACTGGCGTGACCAGCCCATACACCAATGCTCCCAGCGCAGGAAAGAAATTTTACCGGGTCAAAGTTCAATGATATATTACTATTCACTTCCCAGTAAACATCAGAAGCATTATGAAAAAGTCGAACCTGTTTAGATTCTTCAGGAGCTATAGAGCAAAACTGGAGTCCCGAGCCGCCTTCACCTTGATTGAACTACTGGTGGTCATCGCCATCATCGCTATTCTGGCCGCACTGCTGTTGCCGGCTCTGGGCCGGGCCAAGTCCAGAGCCCTGCGCATCAAGTGTGTTAGTAATGAGAAGCAACTCGGGGTGGCCTTGATGATGTATGCCGATGATTCGAATGAGTTTTATCCTCTTTATGACAATTGGGCGACTTGGGGCGGTGCAAAGGGCACTGCGCTCGGCGTGGTACACGGGGGCTTGGTGGATGAGACAAATCGACCTGTAAATGTTTACACCAAAAACCTGGAGCTCTATCATTGCCCCGCTGACAGGGGTGACGCTCTCCGTTTGCCTCCGAATCAAACCTGTTTCGACAACTGGGGCAATAGCTTCCTGATGACGTGGAAAGGCGAGCGGTACGGTGTGCAACATATCGGCGCCCAGCCCGGTGTTACCGGGGCTGGAGGCATCCCCATCAAGACCAGCGAGATCTCACGGAAACCTTCCAGCAAGTTAATGATGAGCGATTGGCCCTGGTTCGGTGATCGTGACATTAATGATCCCAGAAGCGCCTGGCACAACGACAAGGGCAAGCCTGTATTCCCCATGCTGTTCGGTGATGGCCACGCACAACCGAATTTTAACTTTCCTCCCGGCTATACCAACATGAGTTTAGCCACGCCGGACATCAACTTCACCTGGTGGTGAGTAGCTGCAACTCTGGCGCACACTCATCCACCCATTACCGCTTCCTCTGGCGCAAAACCGCGTCGCATCGTGTTCTCCGTCACAACTCGCGGCAGCATGAATTGTTGCAGATAATCACGTCCGCCCGCCTTGGTGCCGCCGCCTGACATTTTAAATCCACCAAACGGATGCCGCGCAACCATCGCGCCGGTAATCCCGCGATTGATATACAGGTTGCCAACTTCCATCTCCCGCTTGACCCGTTCGATGTTGCCCGGACTCCGCGAAAAGAACCCGCCCGTCAACGCATACTGTGAATCATTCGCCCAGGCCAAAGCTTGATCCAGATTCTCCGCGCGCAAGACACTCAACACCGGCCCAAAAATTTCTTCCTGTGCAATGCGTGCATCAGGCGGAACATTCGCAAAGATCGTTGGCGGAATAAAATAACCTTCGCCTTCAGGAATTTCTCCCTCAAACACCAGTTCAGCCTCTTGCTTGCCCATTTCAATATACGCTTTTATACGGTCGTAAGACTCCTTATCAATCACCGGCCCCAATACTGTTCCGGGTTCTTCCGGCAAGCCCACCGTCAAGCTCCGGCTTGCCTCGATTAACCGCGACAGCACCCGCTCATAATTTTCCTTCACCACAATCAACCGCGACAGCGCCGAACATTTCTGCCCTTGGTAACCAAACGCGGAATGCAGTATCGCCGGAATCGCTTCATCCAAATCCGCATCGCTATCCACGATCATCGCATTCTTGCCGCCCATTTCGCAAATCGCATGCTTCAATTTTTTTTGACCGGGCTGCGTCTTGCCCGCCGCCTCCCAAATCTTCAAACCCACTTCACGCGATCCCGTGAAGGCAATCAAATCAATCTGTGGATGATTCACCAAATAAGCTCCAACTTCTTCGCCCGAACCAGGCAGAAAATTCACCACACCCGGCGGCACACCTGCGCGCCGCAGGATGTCCATGAACCGTGCCCCAATTACCGAGGATTGCTCCGAAGGTTTAATGATGACGCAATTACCCGTGACCAACGCCGCCGTGGTCATGCCGCACAAAATCGCCAGCGGAAAATTCCATGGCGCAATCACCACCGCAATCCCTCGCGGAATGTAATGATGAACATTGGCCTCGCCCGGCACCACATACGGACGCTCCGCAATCCGCCGCATCTCCCGCGCGTAAAAGTTGCAGAAATCAATTGCCTCCGCGACATCCGCATCACTTTCCATCCAGGTCTTGCCCGTCTCAAAAATCTCCAACGCCGCCAATTCGAATCGTTCCTCTCGCATCAGTTCCCCTGCCTGCTCAATAATCCGCGCCCGCTCATCTGCACTCGCCCGGCTCCAATCTCGAAATGCGCCTAGCGCACTTTGCAACGCTGCATTGGCTTCCGCCTTTATCCCTTTCACCACTCGCCCCACCACCTCCTGCGGCCGCGCTGGATTTACCGACACAATCTCTGTTTTCGTCCAAACTTCCTTCCCGTCAATCACCAGCGGATATTCCCGGCCAAATTCCCCTCGCACCTTCCCAATAGCGTGCCGCATCCGCTCTCGGTTTTCCGCTATCGTAAAATCCGTCAACGGTTCATTTTGAAACTCCCCCTTGTCCTTATAGGGGCGGTCTACGACCGCCGCATTCTCTTCTTCAATTCCCTTTGCACAATCATCACCCATCCCCGCCAAAGCTATCTCCACCGGATCACGCAATAATTCCTCCGGCGACACACCTTCATTAAAAGTCGCGCGCAGAAATCCTTCATTCGAAGTATTCTCCAGCAATCGTCGCACGAGATAGCTCATCCCCGGCAACACTTCGCCCACCGGACAATAATCACGCACCCGATATCCCATCTTAACCAGCGCCCGTTTTATCGGCGCTGCCATGCCATGCAACATTTGAAATTCATAACGTTGTTGCGGCAGTCCCAGTTTATCCGCCATCACCATGCACGCCGCCATGCTCCGAACACTGTGCGTCCCGAACGCGCAATGAATCCACTGCTCATTTTCCAACATCTTCCGCGCCAGCCGTTCGTAATTGGCATCCGTCTCCGCCTTTCGCTCAAAGACCGGCGCCGGCCAATTCCGCTGCTGTGCCATGATGGTCTCGTAATCCCAATAAGCTCCTTTGATCAACCGGATCGTAATACGTCGATTTCGTGCTCTCGCCCATTCAATCAACCCATCCAAATCCTCCTCTGAATTTCTTAAATAAGCCTGCAACGCAATCCCCACATGCTCATAGTCCTCCAATTCCGGCTCATCCAATAATCGCTTGAACAACTCCAGCGTCAGCTCTTTAAGCGCCATGCTCTCCATGTCAAAATTGATGAATACCCCTCGCTCCTTTGCAGCCAGCAGGAGCGGTTTCAATCGCTTGGAAATTTGTATCAACGCTCCCTCTGGATTAGTCGCTTGAATCTGCGACGACAACGCGGAAATCTTTACCGAAATATTCACGCGCGGAATTTTCCCTCGATCATTGCAATCAATTTGTTCTACTTCCGCCCATCGCTCCGCCTCACGCGCCAGACTCTCGATTAATTCCAAATAACGACTCTGATACTCGTCTGCCTCCTTTTCGCTCACGACCGTTTCGCCCAGGATATCCACCGTGAAAGCCAGCGGTTGCTTGCGCATCTTACGCAACGCCGGAATTGCCTCCCGACCATTCCGCGCCAGAATGAAAGTTCGCGCCATTTGCTCCACCCCTTTGCGCGCCGCAAACGCTGCCAGCCATGGAACCTTGGGAGCCATTCGCACGCCCCACTGCATCCAGTTCGGAAGCTCAACCGTTCCATCTCCCAGATAATCTGAAGCATGCCGCGCCACCTCGCGCGAAGAGTCAAGCGCAGGCAGCACATCCACCAATCTAAAAAGCTGCACCTTCAGCGCCTCATTGCGCATGGACCAATCCATCAATCGTCCAGTCACATTGAGATGGGTAAATGACCCATCCTGCTCCATTTTCGAAAATATCTCCAGCCCTCTTGATTCTATTTCTGATTGAAGCAGGTTGCTTCCAGAGGGTGGGTTGATGATCGGTTCGGTAATCATAAACGTCCGGCCGTAAAAATTTCAGCCACATAAATATAGCATAAAAAAGGAGCTATGACCGGCTTCTGCCCTCCTGAGCCGGTACATAAAGGAAGTTATGAAACTGCATTTTTTGCTTTTGCTGTCAGTGTCTGTAATGGTCTCCCCTCTCTGCGGATTTGCGGCCTATCCGGCCTCCAATTCCGTTCCGCCACTGATCCTTCGGGGGCCAAAAATTGATCCCAACGCGCCTAAACCCGGCGATCAGGTGTCTCCTTCGGTTTTACAGGTAATCAAACTCTCCAACTCGGATGTTACGGGTGAGGTGATTATCACGTATATTGATAATGATCCTTCAACTTACAATCTTACTCCTGAAAATATCATCTGGCTGCAGCGCATTGGACTCACACCTGTCCTCATTTCAGCCATGATTAAACATGACCAGGTATTATACGATCGGGTGGCGGCGGAAAGTCAGTCCTTTATGACTAATCAACCCGCTGCCCAGATTCCAACCGAGCCCCAGCCCGAACAGCCCTACGAACAACAGCCCGCTTCCGCGATGCCGCCCCGATCACAAAATTATTATGATGATGGCACTCCACAAGATGTAGGATTTTTTTATAACTCTCTATCTCCCTACGGTTCCTGGGCCAATCTGCCTGACTATGGCTGGACTTGGCAGCCCTCCTTCCTTTCACAAAATCCAGATTGGACACCTTATTTTGATGGCGGGAACTGGCTCTATAGCAATGCCGGTTGGTACTGGAATTCAATATATCCCTGGGGCTGGGCGCCATTCCACTTTGGACGCTGGTTCCAGCATCCTAACCGTGGTTGGTGCTGGACTCCCGGCCATGTCTGGAGTCCATCCTGGGTAACGTGGCGTTCTTTC
>JAQGPC010000113.1 GCA_028293285.1 Pedosphaera sp. | reverse complement strand
ACTCACGGGGGATTGGATATGGGGTAAACGCCTGAATTCGAAGGGACTGGAAACCTGACCGGCTTCTTTGAGCTTTTAACTCATCAATTGGTCGGGGGTTGATGGCTCGCTATGTGCCACCTGTAAGCTCACGAAACTGCAGGTACAAGCTGAGCAACCGAACGATTTATGATTCCGGGAGGGCCTAAACCGCAAAATGTTTCGCGACCTTGCGAATACCCGCGCCAGCGTTGCGAATATACTCTTCATCCATTGCTTCATTGATCCGCAACAGAACACAGGTTTGCAAAATGGCTTCCGCTTCGGGACAAGATGCCTTTCCATAATCCATGCTCGTAAGTCCCATTTCCTTAATCGGCCACCGTCCCGCAAAAAAAGCATGCTTTAGAAAAACCGGCTTCTTGTAGAGAGGCTCCGGAATATAACCGGCACTCGCAGTTACTCCTTCCGCATTAAGCGCTTTGACAAACTGTTCGCGACCGCAGCTAAATTTATTGAGTTGCAGACGCAGCATGTAAAAATAATAGGTGCAACGATCGTGCTCATCCACCTGGTGGCTACTGATACCTGCCACACCCGTAATTTCCTTGGTCAACAAATCCCCCAACTTGGCTCGTTGCGAGGCAATCGCCTGCATCCGGTTCATCTGGGCGGCTGCGACGGCAGCTTGCGGTTCGCTCATGCGATAATTTGTCGCCAGCACTTCAGTTGGAGTCTTGACGTTTACACGGTCAATCCCCTTGTCGCCAAAACGTTGGAGCAGGGGGCCAAACCGATCATCACTGGAGGCAACCAACCCGCCGTCGCCGCAGGTAATTTGCTTTGAATCCTGCAACGAAAAGCAGGCGATATGGCCAATGGTTCCAATCGGCTGGTCTTGATATTTCGTGCCCCATGCCTGGGCGCAGTCTTCAATTAAAATTAATTTGTGCTTTTCTGCCAACGCCTTGAGTTCATTCAACCGGCACGGGTTGCCTCCCAGATGAACAGCGAGAATGGCCTTGGTGCGGGAAGTGATTTTTCGTTCTACGTCCGTCACATTCAAGTTGCAATCATGCGGATTGAGATCGGCGAACACCGGCACACCTTGTTGGAAGAGAATACCAATGACACTCCCCATGTCCGTTACGGGCGTGGTAATAACCTCGTCGCCTGGCCCTATGCCTGCAGTGGCAATGGCAATGTGAACTGCCGCCGTGCCAGATGAACAATTCATCACGTATTTCAAAGGGCAATGCTCCTTGAACCGCTCGATCAACAGCGTCGTCTGCGGCGCTTTCCAATAAAGCAGCGAATTCTGATTGAGCATGGCCAGCAACCGTTCGCGTTCAGGCTCGCCCCAACGAATTGGTTTCGGCGGCGTTTTCTTTACCGAACGCGGTCCTCCCTCAAGAGCCAGTTTTGAAGCGTCGGCCAAGCCAGTTTCTTTTTCTGCCGCAGGCAATTGGCTCGCCAGAAGAAAGGCTGAAGTCGAGGCGATGAATTTGCGTCGGGATAAATCTCGATTGGACATGGTCATAGTGGATTGAACATTCAAGCTATCAGCAGCAGGCCAAAAGGCCAGATTCATTCATAATACGGAATTTGACCTTTGGCATCGACGGTATAGCCCCACTTTTGAATATAAGCCTGGGCAGGCAGGAATTCGTCTTTGGATTCGGCGAGCTTGCGCGCCAACACCTTTTCGAGCTCAGCCTGTAGCGTTGCATGCTGTGATTGACCAACCAAATTATTCATTTGGTAAGGGTCAGCTTGATTATCAAAAAACAGCCAGGGACCGTTCAAATCGCGAACATAAGTATAACGCGCTGTGCGGATGCCACGATATTCGCGACCACCATTGTCTCTGCCGGATTCTCCAAAAGGCGCAATGCAGCTTATGAGCGTCGCGCCGTCGGACGGGTTGGACTTACCTTTCAGGTAACCACTATAATCAATCCCCTCGACGGTTTCGGGAATGGCCACGCGGCACAAACCGAGCAGGGTGGGCATGAAATCGGGTGAGTTGATGGGAGTGTCCAATTCCCTGGCTTGGTTTCCCAAACCGGCAGGCCAACGAAACATCACGGGCACATGGTTGGCTTCATCATAAGCATATTGTTTCTTCTGCAAACCGTGCGAGCCAAGCATGGCGCCGTGATCGGATGTGAATACGAGCACGGTATTCTGGTCGAGACCGGTTTCTTTGAGCGTGCGCAGAAGTTCGCCCATGCAATCATCAATGGCAGTGCAATGAGCGTAGTAGCCCGCCAGGTCCGTTTGTGATGCCGCGCGCATCTTTTGGGGAACATTGGCGCGGGTCAATATTTTGGAAGGTTCGTAGCGCTTGCGATAAGCTGCCGGGGCGGCTTGATAGGGATCATGCGGTGGGCCCCAGGAAAGATAGAGGAAGAAAGGTTTGGTGGAACGCGCGTGGTTGCGAAGATATTGCCGCGCATCCTGAGTTTGCGCCATGACGTCATAGCCTTCCCATTTAAGCTTGGTGGGGGTGTCGCCATAATAAAAGGAATTGTTATAACGATGCGTGCATTCCATTACCTTCCAATATTCAAAACCCTGACGACGTTCACGGGGAATGAACTCAAACCGGCCATGTCCGTCCAGATGCCATTTGCCGATGATGGCAGTGTCGTAGCCCGATTGTTGCAGCACTTTTGCAATCGTGATCGCGTTGGTGGCAAGCGGCACGTCATTCAAGAACACGCCATGAGTCAACGCCCGTTGACCGGTCATCAATGAAGCCCGCGTGGGTGAGCAAACCGGCACTGCCGCCACGGCATTTTTGAAATAGATGCTCTCGTGATGGAGTTGATCGAAGTTCGGCGTCTTGACATCCGGGTTACCGGCAAAACCAAATGCTTCGGCACGCCATTGGTCAGCCATGACGAAAAGAATGTTAGGCCGTTGTCCGATTGCGGTGTTAGGCGTGACAATTTCTGAAGCGGCGCAAAGCGGAAAGGCAATCAAGAGGATTGCAAGCAGGTTTAATCTTTTTGGCATTGCGCGTATTTTAAGCAAAGTCATTGCTCGCGAAAAGTAAATCAATCGTCTTTTTTGCAGCATCATTAATTACGAGCTGGTTTCACTTCCTGGTAGAATGGGCGTCTCGTCAGCCTTGACTGTTGGTGATTCCAAGACAGCGAGAAGCGGGACGCCCATTCTACGCATACGTTCTTGCGAATCGAATCGAATCTCAAAATCCGAACAAACAGTGTCCAATATTTATACACCTGTTAAAACAATGATAAATCCTAGACAATTCGAGGTGGGGCAGAGTAGCCTCGATGGACGTTTATTCGGTCATTATGTGTAAAAAGTTGTATCAGAAATATCCGCTCAAGTGGTGTATGGAAATCTACAGTAGAGCTTCGTTTTTGGGCTTAAAATTGCTTTGTTCGGAGCCGTCTTGGAAGAATTGTGATGCCCTTAGCCTGAACTAATGAAAAAAATTCTCGTTATTGATGATGAAGAGTGGTTGCGGGAAATGATTCAGTTGGCCCTGCGTCAGAAGGGCTATGAAGTCGTCGAAGCCGAGAATGGGGAGGTGGGCATTGAAAAAGCGCGCAAGACGTTGCCGGACCTGATTCTTTGCGATGTGAACATGGGCAAGGTGGATGGCTACCTTACCTTGTCGTCATTGCGGAGCGAACCCGCCACAGCCGCCATCCCTTTTATTTTAATGACTGGCCTGGCGGATAATGCCGGAATGCGCCACGGAATGGAATTGGGTGCGGATGATTATCTGCCGAAGCCTTTTACCATCGAGGCGCTTTATGCTGCCGTGGAGGCGCGGATTAAAAAAGCGCAGGCGCTGCGTGATGAAGCGGAAAAGAAACTGGCCGATTTGCGCGATAACATCAGCATGATGTTGCCGCACGAAATGCGGACGCCGCTCAATGGCATTCTGGCTTATGGCGAAATCCTGGCCACTGATGCTGCTTCATTGCAGCCGGCGGAGATTGCTGAGATGGGTCAAATCATCAATGAATCGGGGAAGCGCTTGGAGCGGTTGATTGAGAACTTCCTGATCTACTCACAGATTGAATTGATTGGTGCAGATCCTTTAAGAACAAATGCATTGCGGAAGAAACAGACACAATTTCCGCGAAAGATTGTTGAAACCAAGGTGAGGCAGCATGCGGAATCGGCTGGACGTTCCGCGGATTTATCCATGGATCTCAGCGACAAGCCAGTGGCTATTTCCGAAGAATATTTGACGAGGATAGTGGATGAACTGATTCACAACGCTTTCAAATTTTCCAAGCAGGGAACACCGATTCAAGTTTCACTTTTTCCTTCCGAGAATTCGCTGGTCTTATCCATCAGCGACCATGGTCGCGGTCTGGGCACAGAATATATCCGCAAAGTGGGCGCTTATATGCAATTTGATCGCAAGATGCATGAGCAGCAGGGGCTGGGATTGGGATTGGTCATTGCAAAACGGCTGACCGAATTGCATGGGGGAAATCTCACCATCCAGAGCGAGAAGAATGTTGGGACGACGGTAGTAGTAAAATTGCCGCTCTCACAAGCTGCTTGATCTCGGCGTTAGCTTAAAAAGGCAGAAAGCGTGAGAGTTTATCAACGTAGAATTTCGTGGCCGGCAGGTGGGTTACAAAGAATACAAAAGCAATCCCAATCAGGGGTAAAAAATCCACCCGCCCAATCTGTAATGGCAGCCAACTGATGGGATACAGGAGATTGCGTGCAGTGACATTGATAAAGCCCCAAAAAGGATGGTTGCCCAAATAAACGTAGCTGTTGATGATGTGTAACAGCAGAATTCCCACGATTAAAAATTTCAGGGCCAGATAGGTTCCAATGCCAATCAAAGCTGCTTGTTCGATGAGTTGGATGGTGGACTTGGTCGGCGGCACAATGGCGAGTCGGCTGAGCAGGGGATGCAACGCTGCCCAAAGCAATCCACCAATGAGGAAGGGAAGGAGTATTCGGATAACTCGGGGCCAGCCTTCGATCCAACGCAAATGCAGCCGGACCATTTTCTGCAATGGATCAGTATCCGGAACCTTGTCATTCGCTGCTGAAAGCAGGATCAACCAGAGATAAAAAATGCCGAGTGTAAGGGCGAAGCTAAACAGGGAAAAGAGCAGCATCCGCCCGAAATAATCGCTGCGGAAAGAGAGTTCCACGAAACCGAGATCCAGGCGGGGCGTCCAATTCACCGCTGAGCCAAGTTGCCAATAAATTACCGCCCGGAAATAGAGCAGGGCCAGCAATCCGGCCAAAAATTTCCAGCGTTTTGGGCCGGAAGGGTCAGCTTTCCTTAGCGTGCCGATCAAGGAAGCAGCAGTGGCCCGGGCCAGCGGATCGAAATTAATGGCGAGCCAATTAAGCCAAAGCAAAAGGCCCGCAATATTAAGAATAAAATCGATTAGCGGCATGTTTCCCGGAATGCATTGACCAGACGATACCCTTGCTTTTTCGGGTCAACGACCAAGTGACGCACAAAAAGCAAGAAATGAAACCGGTGTCAAGCCATCTGGCTCGGCAACCCATCCGGCACTGTGCCACCCGCGACACTTACATCATTTTCAGCAAGGTATCCGCCATTTCTGATGGAGTGACAGCAATGCCGATGCCAGCATCCTTGAAAGCTGCAATTTTGGCTGCGGCAGTGCCTTTACCACCACTTACAATGGCTCCGGCATGACCCATGCGCCGTCCGGGAGGGGCGGTCGCACCGGCAATAAATCCGGCAACGGGCTTCTTGCAATTCTGCTTTATCCATTCAGCCGCTTCTTCTTCAGCCGAGCCGCCAATTTCACCGATCATGATGATGCCCTTGGTTTCGGGGTCATCGTTGAACATTTTGATGATATCAAGGTGCGACGTGCCGTTAACCGGGTCGCCGCCAATGCCGACGCAGGTGGATTGCCCCACGCCACGACAGGTCAATTGCCAGACTGCTTCGTAAGTCAAAGTACCGCTGCGCGAGACGACGCCAATGTTGCCCTTTTTGTGAATATAGCCTGGGGCAATTCCGATGCGGCAACCACCATGAGAATCCTTGCCTTCGCCGGGTGTTACAATGCCCGGGCAGTTTGGCCCGATCAGACGGGTTTTCTTTCCAAGCATCGCACGCTTGACTTTCACCATGTCATTCACGGGAATTCCTTCGGTGATGCACACAGCCAGATCAAGTCCAGCGTCAACCGCTTCAAGAATGGCGTCAGCAGCGAAAGGTGGGGGAACAAAAATTGCAGAGACAGTAGCGCCAGTCTCCTTCATGGCTTCTGCTACCGTATCAAAAATAGGAACTTTGTTTTCGAATAGTTGTCCGCCTTTGCCCGGCGTGACACCAGCAACAACTTGGGTGCCGTAAGCCAGACTGAGCTGCGTATGGCGAGCGCCAAAGCTGCCAGTAATGCCTTGGACAACAATCTTGGTATTGGGATTAACGAGAATTGACATGTTTTTTTTGAATAAAGTTCCAGCCGCGTTGAAAAATTTTGAGAAATTCCTCGCGCTTTATATGATCGGCTCTTTGCAATTCATTTTTTTGCAGCCGCTCCATTGGCGTAAGTCTCAAGTTATCCTCTATTTCCGCCATGTCATAGCCCGCTTCATATGCTGCACGCCATGCTGGACCGGCATTGGGCGGACAAACGTAAGGTTTGCTTGCTTTGATGGGAAATTCGTAACTCATGGTTAGGATTTTTTCCGTTTATGAATGCAAACGCTATTGCCATCGGGATCAAAAACCATCGCCATGTGGCAGACGGGTGTCGGCATCGGCTCAATGCGAAATTTTACATTATTCTCGCGCAGATGCGCAATGGCGGCGTCAAAGTCCTCGACTTCCAACGCAACAGAGCAACCATCGGGACTCGGTTTGAACCCGGGTGAAGCACCAATGGCCAAAGCGTAGGGGCCGAATTCGTATTCCACCCACTTGCCATGTTCCGAATCGTGGACAGTCGTCGGCTTCAGGCCCAGCACACCTTCATAAAATTTCCGTGCCCGCGCCATGTCGGTGACGGCGTAGCAACTGAACGCGATTTCGATGACTTTGAGCATAAATTTAATTATCGCTCCAACCAGACAAATTAAATTTTTTCAATAACTCGTTAATTTCAGTTGGTTGCTTCATTTGCCGACAGCTTTGACAACCTTCTGCGCAGCATCGGCCATGGAGTCGCCACTGACAATGGTCAGTCCCGATTCGGACAAGGTTTGTTTGCCAGCTTGAACATTGTTGCCTTCAAGGCGAACAACCAGGGGTAGTTTCAGCCCGGTTTCGCGAACGGCAGCCACGATTCCGGTGGCGATGACATTGCAATCCATGATGCCGCCGAAAATGTTGACCAAAATTCCCTTCACATGCGGATCGCTCAAAATGATTTTGAATGCGGCCGTCACCTGGTCTTTGCTTGCGCCACCCCCGACATCGAGGAAGTTGGCCGGGCTGCCGCCGAAATGCTGGATGATATCCATCGTCGCCATCGCTAGGCCGGCGCCGTTGACGAGGCAGGCGATATTGCCATCCAGCTTGATGTAATTGAGATTGAATTTGCTCGCTTCGATTTCCAGTGGCGCTTCTTCGGCGAGGTCGCGCATCTCCTGGATGTTTTTGTGGCGATAGAGCGCGTTGTCATCGAGGCCAATTTTGGCATCAACGGCAACAATGGTATCTTTGCCATCCGCGCCTTCGATGATGCAGAGCGGATTGATTTCAACCATGGCGGCATCGCATTCCCACCAGGTTTTGTAAACGCCCATTAATAATTTCGCGCCCTGTGCAATCAAATCTCCTTTGAGCCCAAGTGCGGTGGCGAGCTTGCGGCCCTGATAAGGCATCATGCCCACAGCGGGATCAATCGTTTCTTTGACGATTTTCTCGGGAGTTTTTTCGGCGACTTCTTCGATGTCCACGCCGCCTTCGGTGCTGACCATGACGAGCGGCTTGGAGGAAGCGCGGTCAAGCAAGACGGCGAGATAAAGCTCCTTCTTAATGGCTGGAGCGCCAGCGACCAGCAACTTGCTGACGAGGCGGCCTTCTGGCCCAGTCTGTTTGGTGACGAGCACTTGGCCGAGCATGGCCTTGGCTTTTTCGTAAACATCGTCAGCTGTTTTGCAAAGCTTTAC
This sequence comes from Pedosphaera sp., assembly GCA_028293285.1. Classification (GTDB taxonomy): domain Bacteria; phylum Verrucomicrobiota; class Verrucomicrobiia; order Limisphaerales; family Pedosphaeraceae; genus Pedosphaera. The sequence goes on along the minus strand of JAQGPC010000113.1, from coordinate 4 downwards.
CCCG
>JAQGPC010000118.1 GCA_028293285.1 Pedosphaera sp. | reverse complement strand
GTATCGAGGCCGGCAAAATCCTGCGCGTGGACGCTGATTTCCGGGCCAAACTGGAAGACGCCTTAACGAAGATTCCGCCCTATCAGATCGGCGGCTCCGGATTTGTCCAGGAATGGATCGAAGACTGGAAGACTGGCCCGCAAGGGCATAACGTCTCGCCTAATTTCGCCTTCTATCCCGGATGCTCCATTACGTTGCGCGGCAATCCGGAATTTGCCGCCGCTTACCAAAAATGGATGGAAGCTCATCCGCCGCGCGGCGGGTTCATCGCCTCATGGGGCATCGCCATGTGGGCTCGTTTGGAGCGTGGCGACCAGGTTGCCAAAGCCATCAAATCTTATATGGACCGGAGCCCGGCGTTGAACTTGCACAATGCCCACGCCAATCAGTCCGACGCCAGCTTCGGCTTTGCGGCGGCGGTGGCTGAGGGGTTGGTGCAGAGCCATGCCGGCGAAATCAGCTTGCTGCCCGCATTGCCCGCTGGTTGGGATGACGGCTCGGTCTACGGATTGCGCGCCCGCGGCGAGTATGACGTAAGCATGCAATGGAAGGGCGGCAAATTGCAAACTGCGGACATCCATGGCCTCAAAGGCGGGAGGATCAAGGTTCGTTACGGTCAGAAGACGGCGACCATTACCATCAAGCCCGGCGAGGCGATGCATTTGAATGCCGACCTCGCCGCCACCAACTAACAACGAGCTCGCCTATGAAACTTTTTGCCAGAATTGTATGTTTGATCGCAGCGGCCCTCGCCTGCCTGTTGGTTGGGCAGCGGGCCTGCGCCCTCGATACGAATTCAACTGTCCGCCCCGGCGGATTTCAATTCGACGGCAAAATCTCGCGGCAAGTACTCGAAAATTACCTGTCGCGATCCATCTGCATTGAAGGCATCTTGAACGGGCGTGGCCCCCTGGCCGACGACATCCGCATGCTCACCAATAGCGGGGCCAAATATGTCGCGCGCGCCCTGTGCTTGTGGGGCGCGGAGAACAATTTCCTCGCCAACATCAAGCGGGCAAAAGACGAGGCGCGGCAGGTTTTGGCGGCAGACCCGGAAATCGTGTTGGAAGGGTGCGTCTTCGAGATCGTTGGGCCGAGAGTCAGCCAAATCGCCATTCCTGATTGGGTATTCAAAGATATCGGGCAGCCGGTGGAGCAACGGAACTTCCGCTATGAGGACATGATCTACCCGCCGGGCCAGCGCCGCCCGATGGGAAACGCCCAAGTGCCGGACGAAAGCCGGATGGAAACGCAGCTTTGGTTTTATTACCAGGCAGCGTCGTATATCGACGTTGGCTGCGAAGGCATCCACTTCGGGCAGGTGGAAATCATGAATCGGAACGATCATGGCAACACCAACTGGTTCCGTCTCATCGGTCTTATTCGGGATTACGCGGCCAAGCACGCGCGCCGTCACATGGTGCTTTGCAACGGTCACGTTCCGACCGGTGGATTGATGCACGCCGGAAATCCCATCCTGGATTTCAACGCATTTCCATTACGCATCAAGGAAACTCCGGAGAAGCCACAGGAAGCCATCTTGCAAGTCGGCTTCACCGACGGCATCTACGGTCGCAGCAAAGGCGGTAAAACGTTTAGTGGTTGGACGTGCGAGCATCTGCCCTACATCGTGGAGTTCGATAATTACGGGCGAAGCCGCCATCCCGGACAGGCCAATGCCCAGGGCGAATTCCTCTGGGTCTGGGGTTATGACGAAATCACCTGGTTTGGCCTTCAAAGCCAGAAATATCGCGCCAAGTGGCTGCAGTACGCCTGGGATTGGGTGCGGAACACGGACACCAATGGCTACGTCGAAATGCCGGGCGGACGCACAGCGAGCGCGGCGGATATGCGTTGGTATTACGCCAACAACCCCAGTGATGTGGTACCTACCGGACTGGGCGATGAGGCGGCCATTCACGCCGTTTGGGCCAAAGATACGGCTAAGCTCAACCATAGACTCAAGTAACCCTCAAATCACTCCATTATGAATACGTGCAAAGTCCTGCTCAGTGTGATTGCGGCTGCGGGTTGCGGCATTGGGTCCTTGCAAGCGGCGGATCAACCGCTGCCATGGGAGCGCGAAATTCCGTTGCGCGAGGCGGCCAAATCGGTCGCCTTGGTAGATACGCTCAAGCCCGGCAGTCCCTTGCCGTCCGGCGAGTATTTCGGCGGCACCGCCATGAGCATCAACAATCTGAAAATGCGTACGACGCTGTGGGGACCGCCGGATCGGGTCACCATCAGCATCAACAAGAACAACGTCTGGGATCGCCGCATCGCTCCCCGCGCATTCAACGCGCCGACCTTGCAGGAGGTTATTGACGGCGCCAACTCGCCGGCCAACAAGGATTATGTTGGCCGCGCTCGCACGGACCAACGCCCCAAAGAATATGGCTACTTGCGCAAGGAAGGCGGCTCCTATGACGCGTGGCGTCAGCCGATTGAATATCCATTCCCCTGCTTGAAACCGGTCGGGCAAATCATCATCGGGATGGATGCATTCCACGGTGCCCAACCGCCCACGGTATCTCAAAGTTGCGCCAATGGTCTGGTCACGCTGAGCGAAACCAACGGCGAGGCGCAGGCGACGCTGCAATACGTTCTCGGAATGACCAATGACACGTATGCCATCCGCGGACATTTCACGGGCCGGGGCGCTCCCGTCTGGCTGCGGCTCTATCGTCACCGCGACACTTCGCACCTGCAGTACATGTCTGCCGATGGCAAAACCTATACTCGCCCTGACGTCGAAGCCGAGCGGGATTTCAATGGCCCCATGGACCCGCCCTCCAGCGGCCAGGACGGACGTTATTTCTGGATTCGCCAGAAGATGCCAGCCGAAAAAACCTTCCCGCAAGGCTTCGAGTATGTGCTGATGGGCGTCGTCTCATCACCCGCCAAGATGCAGTTGAAAAATATTGATGGCCAGACCAATCTCGGCACGCCACCGGACGACAAGGCTATCGCCGCGGCGTCTGGTTCCGCCGTGACGGCGACGTTCACGCCCGGCACGGACGGCAAACTGGAAGCGTTTGTCACCATCGTCACCACCATGGACGGGCCGGACATAATTGCGATCGCCAAGAAGCGTTTGGAGAATGCCGAAGCGCGTGGTTTCGACGGCGCCGTCGAGGCGAACACAAAATGGTGGAGCGCCTTCCATGATCTGCGCGAAAACGGCCGGGTGTTTCACGGCGTTTCCGGAACGGCCTGCAGCGACGATGTGCGCGCGATCTATCGCGGCTATAACGACAGCCACGGCGGCGGCACGAAAACGGACATGCGCCAATTCGAATGCAGCGCCTCCTATGCCTTTCCAGAACGTGACAAGCAGCTTTGGAACAGCGAACCGTGCTACAACGAAATCTTCACCACCTCGCGTTTCGTCCGCAACTGGCCCGACAGCGAAGACATGTGGAAACAATTAGTGGAATATTGGACGCCCGCAGCGCAGCAGAACGCGCGCAAGATGTTTGGCATGCCGGGCATGTTTATCACCCACGGCTATCTGCCGCCCATCAGGCCGGACAAATACGTCCACACGACCATCACCTTGGAATTCTGTCTGGGCACCATGGCCCAGATAATCCGCCCAGCTTGGGATGAATGGGATTACGGTGGGGACATCAACTTCCTTCGCCATGAGTGCTATCCTACGATGAAGCGGATGGCGCTCTTTTACGCCGCCTACGCCAAGAAAGGCGACGACGGCTATTACCACATCATCCCTTCGATGGAGGAGGAGCGTTGGGGCTTCTATCCGCAACTCGCGCGTAACAAAGACGTGACCAGCTCGCTCTGCCTGTTCCGTTGGGCGTTGACCCGCGCTGCCGAAGCGGCGGAACTGCTCGGAGTGGACGCGGATTTACGTCAACAATGGCGCGAGGTCGCGGCGCAAATGGCGCCCTACGCCACTTGGCAAACACCGGATGGCCCCGAATACGCCGCCATCGCCGGCATCGAGCCCATGCGTTTGCCAAACGATCACTTTGGCGAAGCGGCCATGTACCCGGCCTTGCTGGCAGATGAAATCAACCTCGATTCCCCGCAGAACCAAAAAGACATGATGCTCCGCACCATCCAGGCGCTCCGCACCGCCGGCACTGCCGGTTCGACGCTGATCCTTCTGGGGCAGCCCGACACCGTCGGCCGGCCCGGACGCCCCCCGCGGTTTGACGCAGAAACGCTGCTTAACAGCCGGAGCGGACGGATTCATCTATTCCCGGCGATGGGCAAGACCAACGAGGTCGCCTTTCACAACTTCCAGGCCCGCGGCGCCTTCCTCGTCTCCGCCTGCCAAAAAACGGACGGCATCTATTTCGTGGAAATTGACGCGCGCCGCAGCCTGCCCTGCCAGATCATGAATCCGTGGCCGGGCAAGCAGGTGGTGGTGCATGAAATCGGCAAGACCGGGGCGACGCCATTTGAACTGAATAAGACCAACGGCGAATGCATCGTCTTCTCTGCCACGGCGAATCGCAAATATCGCATCGAACCAAAAGTGTTATGAGGCCCGCCTGCGGCAAAACGAATTGACTGAGGCAATTCTCGCTGGCGTTGCTCTTGGGGTTGGCCGGGATAGTGCTTGGAGGGGAGGGGCCATGTGTGACACGTTCGGATGAATATATGTGAGAGGCCACCTGCGAATAAGCAAGGCATCGAACTCCAGGAAGCCAACACGACGTTAAATTTTTCAGAGTGCGTTGAAGACTTGGCACGGCTCGTACTAACGAGTTGTCAACTTACCGATCCAGCGGCAGAGATTTCCCGGTTCTGGGGTTCGGGCGCGAAATTTCTTTTGGGAAATTCTTTCCTCACGAGGAAGCTTCACATTCGCATCAGCAACTTTGTGGATGGTTATTGTTATTCTTAAGCGTTGTCCCTATTTTTGGGGATATCACGACCCATTCGATCAGATTACTATAAGATGATGGATAGATACCAAATATAAAATGAGTGATCACCTGCTCGAGGACGGAAGCGGCCGGCGGGATTCCGACCTGAGCTTGGGCGATGACCGGAAAGAAAATGAAATGTGGCCGCGCTCGTTTCAAAAGAACTGGCGTTGCATTGTTTTGCTCCTGGCTTGCTTTGATACCTGCTCGACCTGTGCATTTTCGCTTGGCTTGACCAATGTCACGCTCCCGCAAATGGCCCGAAAGGACTTGCCTGTTTTGACCAGCGTGGCGCAGGTCCGGGCGCTGTCACCGGAAGAAGCGGCCCGGGGATTCCCCATCAAATTACAAGCGGTGGTGACTTTCTATAATGAAAAGAAATTCAATAACCTGTTCATCCATGATTCCTCCGGCGGCATTCACGTTGATACTGGGAAGCTGAAGGCGACGATTCTTGAACCAGGCCAGCTTGTGGATGTAGAAGGAGTCAGTGATCCCGGCGCGTTTGTTCCAAACATCAGCGCCACACGATTGGAAGTTGCCGGTAAGAGCCAATTGCCAGAGCCACGGCAGGTATCCTTTGAGCACATAATCACAGGCCAGGAGGCGTGCCAATGGATCGAAGTGAACGGAATCGTTCGTTGCGTTAGAGAGGATTCCAGGCGAGAACGGTTGGAGATTGAAATGGTCACAGGCGGCAGCCGCTTGGTCGCTCATGTTAGCGACTTTGGCCGGTCAACCAACTATTCCGAGCGCTTGGTGGACGCCAGGGTTCGTATCCGCGGAGTTTGCACCACCCTGTTCAATCGACGTCGTCAATTGTCCAACGTTCGGCTCCTGGTTCCCGGCATGGCCGAGGTGTTCGTCGATGAACCAGCTCCGCTGGAACCGTTTGCCATGCCGATTTGCACGGTCAGCAGCTTGATGCGGTTCGCTCCTGAAGGCTCGTATGGCAGGCGGGCAAGAGTCCAGGGAGTGGTAATATTTCAGCAGCCTGATCATTCACTGTTCATCCGGGATAAGACGCAAGGACTTTTCATTGAAACAGCGCAAAACACGGTGGTGCAGCCGGGAGATCGTGTGGATGTAATTGGGTTTCCAGCGAGGGGTGAATGGACCCCGATTCTGCAGGACGCAATTTTTCGGAAAACAGGAGACACTTTATCGGTGCCTCCCGTCCGGGTGACAGCGGAGCAGGCATTGATGGGGACCAACAACGCGGACTTGGTGCAGCTTGAAGCCATGATTCTGGATCGGGTGCCGCGCCCCACAGAAGAGATACTCGTGCTGCAATCGAGCAATCTGATTTTTAATGCGCAATTGGAAAGAGTTGCCGGGAAGGAAAGTCTGGCTTTATTTTCCAAGGGCAGCCGGATTCGCCTGACCGGCATATGCCGGGTGGACGTGGCTTGGAATCGGTGGCCGGAGCAAATATCGCCGCAATCCTTTCACATCCTGTTGCGTTCGCCAGCGGATTTGATGATTCTTCAAAATCCACCCTGGTGGACCTTGTCGCGCCTCTTCTGGGTCTTAAGCATCATGATTGTGCTCCTCGTGGTCGGGATAGTTTGGGTGGGGACGTTACGGCGGCAGGTCCGCGAACAGACAGAAGCGATCAGCCGAAAGATTCATCGGGAAGCGATCTTGCAAGAGCGGCACCGGATGGCGCGGGAGATTCACGATACGCTGGTGCAAAGCTTCGCCGCCATCTCACTGCAATTGGAAGCAATCCGAGGCAAGATCCCCTCTCAAAGCGGCATGTTCGCCAAGTCTCTGGAACTGGCTCATCGCATCGCGCGCGAAAGTCTGATTGATGCCCGCCGCTCTATTTGGGCCCTGCACAGTGAAACCATCCCGGAAGCCAACCTGGCCGCTTTGCTTGCCGCCAGTCTTAAGACCATCACCGATGGCACTGGCATTGAAAATTCAATCCAGGTCAAAGGAGAGGTTCTTTCTCTGCCCGCTGAAATCGAAAACAATTTGTTCTACATTGGCCGTGAAGCAGTTATTAATGCCGTGAAACATGCGGCCCCAAAAAACATCACGCTGGAACTCTGCCGCGAGGATCATTTACTGTCTTTGCTTGTGCTGGATGACGGCTCGGGATTTGATGCAAGCAAAGCTTCCACGGATTCTTCAATAAATTACAATGGCTTTGGAATGATAAGCATGCGGGAAAGAGCTGAACAGATCAGGGCCGAACTGACGATTCAGAGCCAACACGGCAAAGGAACCGCCGTTATCGTAAAAGTTCCGTTGAATGGAACCTGAATATATCGCGTTTGCACCTAAATTATGATCACAAAGATTCGGCTCCTGATCGTTGATGACCATTTGCTCATTCGCCTTGGCTTGGTCACAATTTTCAGCGATCAACCGGATATCACAGTTGTAGGCGAAGCCTCCAGCGGTCGCATGGCTGCAGAACTGTTTGCCAAAACGCGTCCAGACGTGGTACTGCTCGACTTGAAGATGCCCGGCTTGAGCGGCGTGGAAACCATCAAGCTGTTGCAGGAACAATCAGCAGCCGTCTGTGTTGTCGTGTTGACCACACTCGATCAGGAGGAGGAAATCTTTCGCGCTCTGGAAGCCGGCGCCCAGGGATACTTGCTTAAAGATATGCGCAAAGAAGATCTGGTGGAGGCGATTCGCGCGGTTCATCGAGGCGAACGCTGGATTGCTCCCTTGGCCGGCGCGCGATTGGCCGAGCGGCTCGTCAGAAAAGAATTAAGCGACCGGGAACTGGAAATTGTAAAACTCCTTGTCCACGGAAAAAGCAACAAGGAGATCGCCAGTGCTTTGTCCCTTTCTGAAGACACCATCAAGTGGCACATGAAGAATTTGCTTGAGAAACTGGGCACCCATGATCGCACGCAGGCGGCGGTCATCGCCATCCAGCGCGGTATCGTGAAAATTTAAGTTCTCAGGAATTGGCGCAATTGGCAATCGTTTCTTTCCTGTTCTTTTTCCGGGCCTTGGGTTCAGTGAATACCACTGGAACGCTTGGCCACGTCGTATACCGTCAGCCTTTCATCGTCTGGTCCTTTCTTGGACGCTCCTTTTCAGCCCACCTGAAAGGGTGGTAACAATCCCCCATCTTGCGTCAATGACAATGCCAAGGCGTTTGTTATCATAAATAGCACATCCCACAGTTTGCGATACTATAACGGCTACAGCCCGTTGGAAGAGCGTTTTGAGTGGTCACGCGAAAGATAAGATGTCATTACGAGCCAATAATATTATAAAGTCACCTTATGAAAACGAAAAATCTTTCAAACATGAATTCAAGATCACCTGAAAGGTTTGGGGATCATTCGCTCCAGTTTCGGCGACCAATACTTACATTGCTTGCAATAAGCGTAATTCTGCTCGCGGCATCCGCAAGCCGGGCCGCCACATTGACGTGGGATGCGGACGTCGCGACAGCCGGCGCTCAGAATGGAAGCGGAAGCTGGTTCACTAATTCTCTTAACGGTTCCACGACTAATTGGTGGAATGGCAGCGCCAATGTCGCCGGAACCTGGACAGGGGCGACGCCTGATTTGGCCGTTTTTGGCAATGGCAGTGGGGTGGCAGGCGCTTACGGCATCAATCTGGATGCCGCAGTGGTCGCATCCACCTTGGTTTTTAACAGCCCGGGCAATTATACCATCACAAATAATCCTGGCATCGGGAACTTTGGGATGAATTTGAACACGGCGAATAACGGCGCTATTGACGTCACGTTTTCGATAATGATGAGCAACAGTGTATCCGCTCTGATAAATGTGCCACTCACTTCTGGCGGGGCGGATATTCGAGTCGGCACCAATAGCGTGCTCACGCTGGCCGGGGGACTTACGGCGGGGGGTAATCCACGTTATAACGGCGTCAGCACGGATCCAACTGTTAGCACAATCAATTTTACCAACGGAACCTATACTGCCAATCCGTCCAGCACCATTGCTGTAAACGGGGTCACGCTAAATATAACCGGCTCCGCAATTTTCAATGCCCCGGCGCGTTTTGACCTCGCGCGCGACAGGGCTGCCACTGTTAGTGTGGGCAGCGGTGGACAGCTTAACGAAAATACTTCCAACGGTAGCAACGCTGGCAACAACCTTCAGCTTTCTCGTGGCCAGATAAGCACCCTTAATATCCTGCCTGGCGGCCTCGTCAGCACTGTCCTCAATAACACGGCGGGCAAGGTGCTTCTTATTCCTGATTCAAGCAGCCGGGCTACCCTGAACATGTCAGGAGGTACCCTTAATGTCGGAACCGGCGCAGGCGGCACACCTGGAGCAAACGGAAGTTTAACGTTGATCACATTGGCGGCAGGCGGAATGACTTATAGTGCCACTGCCTCGGCGATTATGAATATTTCGGGTGGCACCGTGACGGCGCAAGGTATTCAGATTGGATCCGCATCAGGAACCTACACTTCAAGCCCGACCAACAAACTCAACATAACCGGTGGCACGGTTTATTTGGGCGCCCCAAACATAAGCGTTCCCAAGAATACAGGAACCAACCATGCCATTAACCTTTCCGGCGGCACGATTGCAGCGCTCTCGACCTGGTCGCCGGCTTCCACTGCCCCGATGAACTTAACCAATGTTAATGGCGATATTACCTTCCAAGCGGCTGACGCTGTTGGTAGCTCGTTTGACATCGCGTTGAGCGGTCCCCTGACCGGCGTCGGTGGTTTGAAGAAAACCGGCGTCGGCATGTTAACCCTGAGCGGCGCGAATAATTATGCTGGAACGACTGTTGTCAGCAACGGGACGCTGAAAGTCGGCACAGCTTTGTTGCCCACAAATGGTCCCGTTATCTTGAGTGGTTTGACAGGCGGCACGCCCGTCAGTTCGGTAAGGGTTGATAACACGGCGCAATACTGGAAGATTAATGGCGACCTGACCTATGCTGCTGGTTCTACACTGACTGCCGACTTCGACTATCTTGGCAACCAGCCCAGCATCACCGTTGCCCCAATCCAGGTTAATGGAAACGTTGTGTTCACTGTCACGCCGCTGGTTACTGTTGAGGGCAATTTCATTCCCAGTGGCACTTACCCACTCATTAAATACACGGGCACACTCTCTGGCACTCCGCCCACCGGAATCGTTTCTTTGTTCAACGGGGCAACCTCGGTGACACTTGTCAACAACACGGCCAACAAATCCATTGATATGGTTGTAGTGTCAACTTTGCCATCATCTCTTAAATGGGCCGTCGGTAATGGCAATTGGGATTTTGTAACCCCGAATTGGAACCAAAACGGCACTCCCGTCGCCTACGCGGATGGCAAATCAGTCATATTCGAGGATGCGGCAAGCGGAACTTCACCCATTACCGTAAACCTGGTGAGCTCTGTCAATCCGGGCAACGTGTCGGTAAACGCGACGAAGACCTACGCCATCTCTGGGACTGGCGCCATCACCGGACCCAATGGGCTTATCAAGGCGGGAAATGGCACATTGACACTCTCAGGGACAAACACCTATTCCGGTGGAACAACGGTCAGTGGCGGTCAGTTGAACATTAATTACGGTGGCGACGGCATTAACAATTCAGCCATCGGCATTGGACCGTTGACCAACATCCTAGGGGCGAAGATTGACAACACCAGTGGACAGCTTGTCACTTTGGCAACGCCCATCGCGCAATATTGGAATGATGATTGGACCTTTGTTGGTTCCACAAATTTGACGATCGGTGCCGCCGGAAATGTAACCTTAGGCAGCGGCTTGGTAGTAGTCACAGTGAGTTCCAATACACTTGCGGTTGACGCCCCCATTGTTGATGCCGGACTCGGTTATGGCCTGGGCAAAGCGGGAAGTGGAGCGCTGACACTCTCGAACTTCAACAGTTTTTCCGGAGGTATGCAACTCAACGCCGGCACGCTGAACATTAACAACAACCAGGCGGTTGGCTCAGGAACGTTCACCATCAACGGGGGAGCGGTTGACAATACCAGTGGCGCGGATGTCACGCTCACCGCCCCCGGCATCGTAAACTGGGATGGTAGTTTTGTTTTCAAGGGCACTACGAATTTTACCTTTGCCAATACGTTAATTAACGTCGCGAATGTGACACTAACTGTGAGCAAGAATACTCTGTTTGTTGGCGGTGGTTTCGTTGGTGCCAACAGAACGCTTACCAAGGATGGTCCGGGCGCTTTGACCTTGATCGGCGGCAACCCGAACGCCAGCCTAAGCTTCGTAATCAACGGCGGCACAATGAACTTCAGCAAAGACTTTGGCGCTTTTTCCCAAAACAACAATAGTGTCACAGTAAACACCAACGGTACACTGGTGATGCTTAACCCAGTGAGCTCTCAGATGACTCTAAATACTCCATTGATCCTGGGTGGCGGCACCATTGAGATGAATGGTGATACTGAACCCTGCGTATCATTGACCTTTAACTCGGGCATTCTGCGCAATGGCGCCAGCTCTACTACTTCCGCGTTGAATCCTGTCAATGGAGTTTCGCTTGTGGGAACCAACTGCATCTTCGACGTCACCAACGATGCTACGCTGGTCATTACCAAGGCCATCACGAATAGCGGGTCGTTGAACAAGACCGGCGCAGGATTGCTAAACTTGGCGGGCACTAATAATTACACCGGCGGGACGGTGATAACTGCAGGCACGCTTGCATTGGTCGTGGACGCGGTGTCGGGTAGTGCAGGCTCCATCAGCAATAGCGCGGTGATTAACATTGGCAGCGGAGCAACGCTGGATGTCATCGGCCGTGCCGATCAGACATTGACGCTTAACAATGGCCAGACCTTGAGAGGCAATGGCAGCATCAACGGCAGCTTGGTTACCTTGCCGGGTTCAACCGTCGCTCCGGGTGCATCGGTCGGCACCTTGCGCGTGACCAATAACATTACCTTGGGCGGCACCCTGCTGATGGAACTTGATAAAGCCAATTCGCAGACCAATGACAAATTGGTTTCAGTCACCGGAACGATTACCTACGGTGGAACGCTCGTTGTTACGAACATTGGTTCAACGTTGCAAGCGGGGGACACCTTCCAGCTCTTCCCCGGTGCTGCTACGTTTGGATCGGTCAACCTGGCAACTACGGATGCCGGCGGAAACGTCTATGCGTGGAACAATAATGTGGGGGTTAACGGTTCGATTACCGTGGCGACCGTGACGCCGGCGATCAACCCAAACCCTGGCCCCATTCAGTTTAGCGCATCGCCAAGCACACTGAGTCTGGCTTGGCCGACCAATGGCGGCTGGATATTGCAGACCAACGCGACCAGCCTCGTTGATACCAATGCATGGTTCGTTTATCCCGGTTCGACAGCTCTGACGAACGTCAACATCCCGATCAATAACAGCAAAACAAACGTGTTCTTCCGCCTGGTCAAACCCTGAGGAGTTTAATCATGCACGTTGCGGCCAGTAGTAGGCCGCAGCGTGCAATCTCCAAATTAAGTCTCACCGATTAAATGAAAACAATGCAGATCGAAGTTAATTATCAGCAAGCCAGTCGAAATGTCCGGAATCGTGCTTTTACGCTTATCGAACTTCTGGTGGTCATCGCCATTATCGCCATCCTGGCTGCGCTGTTGTTGCCTGCTCTTAGCAAGGCAAAACAAAAGGCCTATCAAACTAGTTGCCTCAACAACCAGAAACAGCTCGGTTTGGGCTTTATGATGTACGCGGGAGATTATCGTGACATCATGCCTGCCGACGCGTCGAGAGTCGGCCCGCACGAGGACGACTGGATCTGGTGGCAACCTGGTCGGCAGGTGGAACAAAGTCCTATAGTGACAATGATAAAGGCGACGACAACCTTGCTTCGTTGCCCGATGGATAAAGACGATACCGGGCGCAAAAATAACGTATTAAGTGGCCTGCAAGCGTATAATTACAGTTATACCGTGAACGGGAATGCTTCCGGCACCACCCTCAGTGGCGCGGCTTCGTCCTATGCGATAGGTGGAAATTACATCCCTCAGAAAATTACAAATATTCGCAGCCCTGCGAACAAAGTAATGCTTCTGGAAGAACCTGCTGCACCGAGTGATTCGCCACCAGGAACTACCGTTGTATTGGATGACGGCCGTTGGGTTCCTCCTAACACAATCACGATCCGGCACAATCGGAAGGGCAATGTCAATTTCTGTGACGGCCATGCGCAGACCGTTGACTATAAATTTGGCTCCGATACCAATAACTTTGATACGACTTTTTGAGCGATTGATTGTATCCGTGCCGGCGACCTTTTGAGGTTCTCATTGGCAGTGAGGCGCGGGTGTTTTGTTTGTTCTCCGATGCACGGGAATGCCCACAAGAGCCCCTCCGAAAGCGGAACCAGGCCGAATCTCGATTTGGCCGATAAACTGAAGGCTATGAAATGACGTGCGGGAAGGGGGACTGTCCGGTTTCAGTTGGGGTGTGGGCGCAACGAATTTGTTTTGATTCGTCGCTTGAGGCGACGATTACGAAAAGCTTGCGGCACGGTAGCCACTGTGAGCCACCGTCAGATTGATCTATCTCGGATGGCTGCCACACCCAGGGCCAACCGTTAAAACGTCGAGTGCCCAGGAAAACGTGAAAACAAAATCCCATATCAGGTTCATTCTCCTGCCGATAATCGTTCTTCTGTTGTTCGCTGGTGGCTGGTCGTGTTTTGGAGGTGGTTGGTATGTGGGCAATACTGCGCCAGGTGAATGGATCCAATATACGAACGTCTGGCTCTCGGCTGGCAGCTACCGCTTCACGGCCAACGCCAGCTCGCCTGCAGCCGGAGCGATAATGCATTTGGAAATCGATGGCATCAACATTCGCCCTGATGTAGCAGTGCCTAATACGGGCAGGGTTGATTCGTTTGCTTCTGCCCATTTGGGCTCCGCTAGTTTGTCGCAAGGCTACCACACTCTTCGAGTCGTCTTTGAAACGTCGGGCGTTTCTTTGGATTGGTTGATTCTGCGGAAGGATTCCGACACGACAACGACCGTCAAAGCGTCGGACACAATCATGGTTCGACCTTCCACCAGTGGCATGTTGATTGCCCCGATCGTTTCGTTCAACCAGGTATCAGAGCACAATTCGCGCTTCAATGCCAACGACGCCTCGTCCATTTTCGGCGCGTATCCGCAAAAGGATGCCCTCGGCCAGCCGTACTCGGACGATCAATTGCGGAGTTGGTATCGGGCGCCGATGTTCCAGGATTTTGACCGCCGGACGGATCGCTTCTGGGACATCACGGTGGATCAACTTATGGCATCGCGCGCGCAGGTGCCGTTGATTCACTGCCGGAGCACCGCCGATTTCACCCATGATTTGCAGGACAGAGGTTATATCCGTGGCAATGGCGCTTTTGAAGGGCGCTGGCTCGAGAAGTTCGTCGAAGCGGTCGCGCGAAATCCGCAGGCGACAAGTTCCCTCCAAATCGGAATGTTTCTCGAAGATGGACCATTGGCCGACGATTACTTTTCGGCTTATGGCAGTTATCCTTCGTGGGGTTCAACCAATCTTGCCGACTACGCAATGCAGTATTGGATCAGTCCGTGGTTCGACAATGTGCCGTCAACGTTGCTATACCAGCCCTTCCCGTCGCGGCCCATCATCAATATCTGGACTGCTCATCCCGGAAACATGGTGCAAGACGGCAACATGTCGGGCTTTATGACGAACATTCGCAACCGGATGATTGCGAAATATGGCTTGAATCCTGTGTTCATTGTCTCTCCAGACGCGGATGCAAATGCGCAGGCTGCAGCGTGGGGCGTGGCGCCCTGGTATAGTTGGGGCGGGACGCTCTATACATCGCGCGTTTTTCTGGATGGTTCACGCTGGGGATTTTCCTCGTGTGGCAGCCGCAGGCGCATCGACACCGTTTGGAACAATGATTGGGATCCCGTTACAAATACAGGCACGCCCGGCGGATCCAATGCCGGCGATCCCGACTATCAGTCTCCGCTCGACACAAACGGAAATTCCACTCTCTTAAACTTTTACGCGCAAGCGAGCGCCGCCGGCACCAAGCTGATTCAGGAGGAAGGCTTCTTCAATATTCCCGAAGGCAGCCCCATTTTTTCGAGTTGTGCGCCCGGATGGAATTTTCCAAATCAGCATCTGGCAGCAATGCGTCAATACGCTGATCCCACAACCGAGTCACTCATGTTTGAAGCCGAAAGCTGCGATTCCTATTACAAAACAACTCTCCATGAGAATCTCGGCGGGTCGTATCGGCGGCAATGGTATTCAACCACCGGTTTGGACGTTTACCGGCCGCTTCACAATCTGAATACCGGGGGAACCAAAAGTACCGGACCGGGAAATTTGGTTGAGTTGTCAGCCGGGTTTTTCGACGTCTGGGCGTTGGACTCCACCGGCCACGTTTGGTCGCACGCCATCAGTGACGGCGCGCCGGACACCTGGACATCAGTTGGAATGAATGGAATTCCACAGTTCACTTCCCTGTCGGTAGGCAAGCATCACGCGTGGGCCATCAACGGCACTGCTGTTTACAGTTGCAAATTGCCTTACGGTTGGGCGAACCAGGATCATACCACGTGGACTTTGCAGAGCGGCAGCATGGTTCAATTGTCGGTGAACGCAGCAGACGTTTGGGCACTCGATGCCGCCGGTTTGATTTATAAGCGGCGGGTCAATGAACTGGATTATCCCGGTGGCGTCTGGACCCCAGTGCCGGGGCCCACGATGAATAAGATCAGCACGGGGGGGAATTTTATTTGGGGGATCAACGGGACCAACATCTATTACAGCCTCACCACCAACGTTTCCTGGACCCAGGTTCCCAATCCGGAAAACATCACTCGGATCTCCGTTGGCTCCGAAGAGGTATGGGGCATCAATCCGGCTGGAAATATTTTTCGGAGGAGCGCCTCCGGAGTGGGAGGATGGGACGCGGTTGATGGGAATTTGACGAAAATCGCCATGGGCGAGAATTATGCCTGGGGGCTATTGGGATCGACTCCATCCAGCAGGAGGCTGACGGGATTCTTGGGCGCTCCGGCTCCGACAATTCCTGGAACTCCAACCGGACTCACTGCGGTTGCGGGCGCCGGACAAGCGTCATTGAGTTGGACCGCAACATTGGGCGCGGCAAGTTACAATGTGAAGCGGGCCACCGCTCCTGCGGGGCCGTACACGACTGTTGTTGTCGCTGCAACTAATGCCGCTATTGACGCCGGTTTGGCGGGCGGGACGCGCTATTACTATGTCGTGTCGGCCTTCAATGCAGTTGGAGAAAGCGCGAATTCGGCACAAATCAGCGCGACAATACTGAACAATCCAGTTTTGTTGTCGCAAGGCAGATCGGCGATCGCCGATTCATCCCAGACTGGAAGCGGAAATATTGCCGCCAACGGCAACGACGGCTCTCTGAGCACACGGTGGGCGGCCAATGACCCCCAGTATCCTCATTGGTGGCGTGTGGATTTGGGCACCAACTGCAACTTGAGTTCGGTGACGATTAACTGGTTTGGCACTGGCGGGCGCAGCTACCAATATAAAATCGAGGTCAGCACCAATGACATCAATTATGTCATGGCGGTGGACCAGTCCGGCAACACCTCCACCGCCAACACCACTAACACCTTTTCTGCCACGGCCCGTTACGTTCGCATCACCGTCACGGGCACGTCTCAAGTGAACGGCAATGCCTCTTTCTACGAATGTTTGGTCTATGGCAATGTTGTGTCGTCAGTTTCGCTCGCTCCCACCAGCATTGTGGCGACGACCTCCGGCAACGCACTTGCGCTCTCGTGGCCGGGGGATCATCTCGGCTGGCACCTTCAGGTGCAGACCAACGCGCCGGGCACCGGCCTGGGCACCAACTGGGTGACGTTGCCCGGCTCGGAACTCGTCACGGGCACCAACGTTACCATCAACCCAGCCAATGGCGCGGTTTTCTACCGGCTGATTTCTCCATGAATCATTACAAAGAGAAATAAGCGATGAAATCGAAACACATGACAGGATTTAAAAACAGTTTCCGGCTTTTCCTGCTGGGCGCGCTATCGCTTTGCTTCATCCCAAACGAAGCACTGGCTGTGGGCGCGATCACTCCCTTCACTGTTTTGGAAGCGGAAGCAGGAACACTTGCGGGCGGGGCAACCATCCGGGCTTTTACGCCGGGTTCGCCCGTCCCGTCCGCACCGACTTTGGAACTTGAGGCATCGGGCCTCGGTTACGTCCTGCTCACAAATGTTGGCCATTCGGTGTCCTGGACGAATCCGGTTGCGGGTGCCAATGTCATTGTGATCCGCAGTTCGATTCCAGATGCCTCGAATGGCGGAGGGATTACAGCTACAATCAACCTGTATGTGGACGGGGCGTTTCGCCAATCCATCGCCTTGAGTTCCCAGCAATCGTGGAATTATCGGAATTCCACGACGACTCCGGACGATCCCAATGGCGGCATGCCTTGGCACTTCTATAACGAGGATCGCGCCTTTATCACCGGGGCTCCGGTTGCCGCTGGAAGCATAATCATGCTTCAGAGGGATGCAGCAAACACCGCGTCGTTTTATAACATAGATTCCATTGATTTGGAACCAGTACCTCCGCCCAGGACCCAACCCGCCAACTCTCTTTCGGTTATTTCTTACGGAGCGGATCCAAGTTTTACGAGCGACTCCAAGACAGCCATCCAAACTTGTATTAACGCCGCGCGGTCTCAGGGAAAGACCGTGTGGATTCCTGCGGGCAAATTCATGGTGAACAGTCTTGCATCCGGCGGATTGAACCTCGCGGGCGTAACCGTCGAGGGAGCCGGGATGTGGTATTCCACAATCTATCGCAACGTGCCACTCCCTCCGCCGACAACTCCCTGGCGATCTAACGTTCAATTGAACACCAATTCCGTCCTGCGCGATGTATCCATTGATTCAAATTCCATTTACAGAGACATCGGGGGGGGTAGCGGTGACGATTATGGGATCACTGCCGTCGGCAACAATTGGCTGATCGAGAGAGTTTGGGTGCAACATTGTGATGCCAATTGGCTGAGTGGCAGCAACGGAATGATCCGCGACAGCAGGGTGGCAGACAGTTGGGGCGATGGCATCAATCTCAACAATGGCAATACTCCGGATTCATCAAAATTGGGCATCAGCCTTACGGCTTCCAACAACTTCGTGAGAGGTTCTGGAGATGATGGCTTCGCGACCTATTCCGACGCGGGTGCCAGCGGTGCCAATCTCCAAATGCAAAACACTAAAATTCTGAACAATACTTCGATTGCCACCTATTGGGCCAATGGCATCCGCGTGGCTGGAGGCACCAATGTGATCGTTCAGGGCAATCTGGTGGATAGCGTCGCCGCAAATAACGGAATGGATATTAGCGTTTTCGGCGATACTGGAAACCCTCTGGATTCGGCGTTGATCACCGGAAACACCATTCTTCGAGGCGGCGGTTGGAATAGTACCGACCGACATGGGATGCGTGTTGGCTCCCCTTCGAGCACCGCCATCTTCTCCAACGCCTACACGATGGCGACGATTACCAATAACGTCATTCGAGATTCTCTCCGTGCCGGCCTCAAGATCAGCGCTAGATTTGAGACCTTAACTGTTTCGCACAACGTGATCGATCACCCGGCACAGCAGGGCCTTTGGGTCGCACCCAGCGTAACGGGCACGGGATTGGTCGAATACAACAGCGTGACCAACCTCAATGCCGGCCAGGTTGTTTTTAAGAATGATTCAGCCGCGACATTCGCGGTCACATTGATCAGCAACTCGTGGCAGTTGGTGATTTCCAACCTTTTGTCGCAAGGTCACCCGGCAACCGCCGACTCGTCCCAGTCCGGAAACGGAGCCTCCAACGGCAACGATTGCGATCTTGGCACGCGCTGGGCGGCCAACAACAATCTGTATCCTCACTGGTGGCGGGTGGACCTTGGAACCAACTGCAACTTAAACTCGGTGACGATTGACTGGTTTGGCACAGGTGGACGCAGCTATCAATATAAAATTGAGGTCAGCGCCAACGATGTGAACTACGTCACGGTGGTGGACAAGACCGGCAACACTTCGCAGGCTGACACCACGGACACATTTGCAACAACCGGCCGCTACGTCCGTATCACAGTAACAGGCGTTGTTCCATCTGGTGGCAATGCTTCATTTTATGAATGCCTGGTCCATGGCAACGTTGTGCCATCCGTTTCACTCGCGCCAACGAGCATCGCAATGGCAGCCTCCGGCGACACGATCGCGCTCTCCTGGCTGGCAGATCATCTCGGCTGGCGACTACAGGTTCAGACCAACGCGCTGGGCACGGGCTTGGGCACCAACTGGGTAACGCTGCCAGGATCCGATTTTGTTACCAGCACAAATATCACAATCAACCAGCCCGGCGGCGCGGTGTTCTACCGGCTGGTTTCACCGCAACAATGAGCTCCGTTCATTACTATCCCCATGAAAGCGGGGATGCAGCACGAAACCTTAATCGGAAATTTTCAAAAAGCTAAATCTCAAATAAAGTTGTGAACAAACAAGCGTCACCTCTTTAATCATCCCGATACCAGAATGCAAATCGCTATTCCCCGATTATTTTAACCAGGGCGCGCTTACGCCTTCGGCCATCAAATTCGCCGTAAAAGATCTGTTCCCAAGGGCCAAAATCCAACTTTCCCTTCGTGATCGCAACGACCACTTCGCGGCCCATAATCTGCCGTTTCAGGTGGGCATCGGCGTTGTCCTCTCCGGTGCGATTGTGATGGTACTGGGAGGTCGGCGCGTGCGGGGCGAGTTTTTCCAACCAAACATCGTAATCGTGCAATAGCCCGCCTTCATTATCATTTATGAATACTGACGCGGTAATGTGCATGGCATTGACGAGGCACAATCCCTCCTGCACACCGCTCTTGCTGACTAACTCTTCAACGGTGTCGGTGATGTTCACAAAGCCGCGACGATTGGGAACTTCAAACCAGAGATGTTCGGTAAGCGATTTCACTTTGTTTATTTATCAAAATTTACAGTAATCGAGAAGCCAGATTGAACTCCGTATCTATACGCCTGTATAATCTTTCATCTTGCCACAGTTGCCACCAGCAATTGGGTCACATGCCGCAGGAAATCATAATCCAATGTCTCAGGCGTATCGGTTTTCTGATGGTAATGCGGGTTGCGGAATTCGGAGGTGTCGGTCCACATGACAGTGGGAATATTGCAATTCCAAAAGGGCAGGTGATCGCTCCGCGCCAGAACGGGGAAAAGTTTTTCCGCGCCCACGACCACTTCCAATCCCACCACTGGAAACTTCGGCAGACAACCTTTTGCCTCACTCAAAATGGAATCCATCAGTACGCCGGATTTTTTATTCGCCAACAATCCCAGAAAATCACCACGGTCAGGAATTTGAATCGGCAGACCGGTTGGCAAACGCTGACTGCCTGGCTTTGACGAAGCGAAGCCGACCATTTCCAGGATGTGAACCGCACCGACGGTGAATTCCGCCCTGCTTAAATAACTATCTACAAAATCCGCGCTGCCCACCATGCCATCCTCTTCGCAATTGAATGCGACAAAACCCACCGGCGTTTGCGACGCGAACTTCGCGATCACTTCCGCGCAACCAAGCATCGCCGCTACAGCGCTGCCATTATCGTCTGCTCCGGGTGACTGAGGTACGCTGTCATAATGCGCGCCCACCAGAACGATCTCTGAAGCCATGTTGCGTGGCAGAGCGACCACGTTTCCATATATTCCCTGCAATTGCACGGCATAGCCCCATGCTTCGAATTGTTCGACAAGCCACCGGGCGAAGGCGCGGTTGGCTTCCGCTTGCAAGAGAGCATGGCGTGGCACGGAAATTCGATCCACCCAGGAACGCAGTTGCTGTAGGGATACCGCGTCCATGGCCTTGCGAATATCAGGTAAAACAGTTGTTGATGTAGAAACTTGAGATGAGTGGATTAATCGCATAGGGCCGCCTTCCGCAGAATTGTAGTATATCCCTTGATTGGCCGCGAATTATTTCCTGTGATTTATACACTTGAAGGATTTACTCGTGGCGTGATTTCAAAGCTGAGGCTTATGGTTGAATAGTAGTTCACCCTATACAAGTGTGCCGTAGAAATAATGTAACTAATTCGAGCCCCCTGCGTCTTTTAAGTTAGAGCCGGCCAACAGGCGGGCGAAAACAGTCTAAAACCGCAAAATAAATCGAACATATATGAAAAGGAACAGATTGACTCTCCTGGCAGTACTAACCCTCGGCAGCCTGGTGGCTTTCAGCACGCTGTCGCGCGCAGAAGACGCTCCCGCGAAGCCTGATGCCAAACATGGTCCCCGTGAAGGCGGCCCCGGACGCGGTGACATGATGAAAAAAATGGCGGAAGAACTTAACCTGACGGACGACCAAAAAGAAAAACTCAAGCCCATCATGCAGGAACAGGGCGAAAAGATGAAGGCTTTGCGTGACGACACTTCGGCCACGCGGGAAGATAAGATGGCCAAGATGAAGGAAATTCGTGACGCAGGCGCCACCAAAATCAAAGCCATCCTGACACCCGAACAAACCACCAAGTTCGAGGCGATGCAAAAGGAAAATCAGGAACGGATGAAGAAAAAGCAAAATGATACGAAGTAATTTTCGTTCACATTTTAACAGCAAGGGACGGCATCCAAGCCGTCCCTTTTTATTTGTCACGGCGGCAGCGTGCCGATAGTTTGGTACCGCCGAAACTGTTGCATGATTTCAACCCAACAACGCTCAAGCTTGATGTCCGCAGATTGTGAAGTCGCCTTCGACAATTTGACGCGGCAGCTCTATGCCACCGATGCGTCGATTTATCAGATCACGCCGTGGGCGGTTGCTTTTCCGCGAAACATTCAGCAGGCGAGCTCGGTCATTCGAACCGCCGTTGATGCGGGCATTCCCATTATTCCGCGCGGTGCGGGCACGAGTTTGATTGGGGGCGTGCTGGGAAAAGGTTTGGTAATTGATTTTTCCCGGCATAATCGCGGCATCACGGAATTGAATCTGGAGAAGCGCACGGTGCGGGTCGGATCCGGAGTGGTGTTGGATCAATTAAATGCTTTTCTCAAGCCGCATGGATTTTGTTTTGGACCGGATGTGGCCACGAGTTCACGCGCCACCTTGGGCGGGATGATTGCCAATAACTCGTCCGGTTCGCATGTTCCATTCTATGGAGTTACGGCCGACCACGTCATTTCGCTTGAGATTGTAATGCCGGACGGACGGGTTGAACACACGGGAGCAAATTACGATTCGCTACGCACACAACGGCAGCTCATTGGCAAACTGGTTCGTGAGCAAGCTGCGAAGATTGAAGAAAGGTTCTCGCCAGTATTGCTCAAGCGTCGTCCGGGTTATGGGCTGGACCGTTTTCTGCGCGAACCGGGAAACTTGAGTCATCTCTTTGCCGGCAGTGAAGGGACATTGGGTGCGATTTTGTCAGCGGAATTGAAAATTGTGCCGCTGCCCAAGGCGAGGGGTGTTGGGTTGGTGTTCTTCTCGACGGTGGAAGAAGCGATGCAGGCGACGGTTGATTTATTGGATTTGAAACCAGCCGCCATCGAGCATGTCGATTACGTTTTGTTCGATCAAACCAAAGCACAACTTGCTTTTAAGGCCGCGCGGGATTTATTGGAATTGGATGCCAAGCCATGTGAAGCATTTCTCGTCGTTGAATTTTTCGAAGACAATGTCACCGAGCGATTGGATCTGCTCGTAAAAAAGAATCTCGGGTTGCGCACTACTATCCTGCGCAACAATCACGAGATTGGCTTGGTTTGGAACATGCGCAAGGCGGGGCTTTCACTGGTGACAGGCTGTAAAGGCGACGCCAAGCCGGTCACGTGCGTGGAGGACGGCTGTGTGCGCCCGGAACATTTGCCGGAATACGTGGCTGGTCTCAAGGCGATCATGAAACCGCTTGGCCTGCATGGTTCTTTTTACGGTCACGCGGCTTCGGGTTTGTTGCATGTCCGGCCTGTGCTTAACATTCATAAAGCCGAGGACGTGGTGAAGATGCGCAAGTTCAGCGATGAAGCATGCGCGTTGATCAAACAATTCAAAGGCTCGGTCGCGGGCGAACATGGCGTCGGCATCGCGCGCACGGAATATGTGCCAGAACATCTCGGGCCGGAGTTGATGCAATTGACGAGGGAGATCAAAGCCGCCTTCGATCCGAAAAATATTTTTAATCCAGGCAAGGTCATTCCTGACGGTCGCTATAAGATTGATACGAACCTTCGTCTAGGTGGCGATAACAAGTTGGAATTGCCATTTGAACCAAGGCTCGCATTCGCCGCAAAAGATGAATCATTCATCGGCAACCTCGAACAGTGCAACGGTTGTGGTGGCTGTCGCAAAGATGGCCCGACGATGTGCCCAACCTTCGTCGCGACTGGTGAAGAGATCATGTCCACGCGCGGTCGAGCTAACATCATCCGTGCGGCGCTGGAACATCGCGTCAATGGCGATGCGTTACATTCCGAAGAATTGGATGCAGCCTTGAGCAACTGTCTTTCCTGCAAAGCTTGCACGACGGAATGCCCTTCGAACGTCAATTTATCATTGCTGAAAGCAGAGTTGCTATACGCGCGGCATAAGCAAGATGGGTTGCCTTTGCGCGAGCGATTATTGAGCGACGTGGATTTGCTGGGCAAGCTCGGCTGCATCGCGCCATCACTGGCGAATGCGAGTTTGCAATGGTCATGGCTGCGCCGGTTGATGCAAAAAATGCTGGGCATCGCCGCGCAACGTCCGTTGCCGCCGTACGCCGAAGAGCGTTTTGACCATTGGTTCGCACAGCATGGAAACGCACACCAACCAACACGTGGGAAAGTTATTTTGTGGGACGATACGTTCGTGCGGTATCACGAACCGAATATCGGCAAGGCAGCCGTGGCAGTGCTGGAAGCAGCAGGTTTCGAAGTGACTCTGCTCAGGGAGCGCCGTTGTTGTGGGCGGCCCGCATTCAGCCAGGGAAACCTGGATGAAGCAGCCAAGCTCGGGCGACATAATCTAGAGTTGCTAAGTAACAATAAGAACAACGTGCCGATTTTATTTTTAGAGCCCTCGTGCTACTCAATGTTCGCGGAAGACTATCGCGAATTAAATCTGTCCAATGCAGAAGAAATTTCAAAGCGCTGTTTCCTCTTCGAGCAGTTCATCGAGAATTTATTAAGTCGTGAACCGGACGCAATTGCTTTCAATGCGCAACCCGAGACAATTGCCATCCACGCCCATTGCCACACAAAGTCGCTGACGAACCCGGCATTCATGACGCGATTGATGCAACGATTACCCAATCGCAAAGTGACATTGTTGGAAACAGGTTGTTGCGGAATGGCCGGTGCATTTGGTGCGCTCGAATCGAAATACGAACTCTCGCTCAAAGTCGCCGCGCCGTTAGTGGAGAAGATCGACAAGCAGCCGCAGGACGCCATCCTCATCGCTTCCGGAACGAGTTGCCGTCATCAGATCGAACATTTGACACCGACACATCCAAAGCATATGGCGGAGATATTGGCAGAGGCATTGTTGAAATCTTAATCCAATCCACTCGTTCTCGTTGATTACAGTGTTGTGACTGACTTATTCACCTCCAGTTCAGGCGCAACGTACTGATGTTCAATCACTTGAACATTGTATAGCTCCCCTGTGAACAACTTCCATTCGCACCTTGCAACTTAAAGGTGGAAATTCTTGCAAGCCGTATGCTCACAAGAACTTCCAAAAAATTCATCCCTCCCATGCTCGCCAAAACCGTCACCGAACTCCCTGCCGGTGAAGAATGGGAATACGAAGTCAAATGGGACGGTTACCGCGTCGAAGCCATCAAGACCGGCAAACAGATCCGTCTCTACTCCCGCAAAGGCAACGACCTCACCCTCAAATTTCCCCAAGTCCTCAAAGCCCTCGCCAAAATCAAAGCCCGTTCCGCCGTGTTGGATGGTGAACTCATCGCCGTTGACACCACCGGCAATCCCTCGTTCCAGGAATTGCAGAATTGCGCCATCTCCCATCGCGATTGCAAGCTCCTTTACTGCGCATTCGATTTGCTTCACG